>DATIGQ010000061.1 GCA_035454605.1 Terriglobales bacterium | reverse complement strand
CAGGCACACCGGACCATCGACGGGCGTGGGGCGCAGCAGGCGGATGGCGTAGTCGGCGGTGACGGTGCATGGAGGACTGGAGGCGCCCGCTTGCCGCATCAGGTACCAGGCAGCGGTCCAGTTGGAGTGGCAGTCGAGCAGCGACCCGATGATGCCACCGTTGAGCATGCCGGGAAACGCCTGGTGATGCGGCTCAGGCGTCCACTCGGCGACGACCTCGCCGGTTTTCTCCCCGACGAAGCTGCGAATGCGCAGTCCTTTTTCGTTGGCCGGACCACAGCCGAAGCAGATGCCGCGGGGCGAGTACGTCTCCTGCAGGCTTTTCTCCATGGGGCGATTGTAAAGGGTGGATTGATTCATTGAATCATTCAGTCATTGAATCATTGAAAAGCACCGCACGACGCCACCGTTCCAGGAGACGATTATTGCGTCGGCCCTACGTGGCCGTGTCGTAGCCGTTCTATCGCCCCTCTGGGGCTGGGGTTGTTCCCTCTCTGACCCACAGCTTGCGCCGTGGGCTACATTCTCTTGTGCCCCTGCGGGGCTGAGGGAGCAACCTGTTCCGCTGCGCGGAGTGAGGTCTGGGTTCGCACGCACGGCCCGCCACCCAAGGCTACGGCCCGCCGCCGCCGGTGTGGCAGTCGACGCAGTTGACGGCGGTGATATCACCGAGGTCCACCGGGTGCTGGAACTGGTTACCGGTGACGGTGGTGAGTGGCGCGCCGCCTTCCTCCTGCCCCAGGACGACGTGGCAGATGTCGCAGTCCTTGCGGATCACGTTGCCCTCAACGCTCTTGTGCTGGCCGTCGTGGCAGCGGAAACAGCCGGGATAGAAGAAGTGGCCGATGTTATCGGGGTGGACGCGCCAGTCCACTTTCATCTCCGGAAAGATGGTGGAAGCGTAGATCTGCTGCACTCCGGCGATGGCCTGGTGCACGGCGGGCCGGCGCGTCTTGTAGAGGTCCGGGTACTTGGTGAGGTAGAAGCGGTCCAGGGTGGTGGCGATGGCTTCACGCGCGCCCTCGCTGGTGTCGTACTTCTGGCTGAGCACTTCGATCGCCTGCTGGCGGATAAAGGGGAGCGTGGCGTCGATCTTGCCCGCGAACAGGTAATCGTCCACGGAGCGCTCGGGCGGGTAGTAGATGTGCGACGGCCGGTTGTGGCAGTCCATGCAGTCCATGCGGCGCTTGGGAGCGGCTTTGATCTGCTCGGGCGTGAGGTCGGAGCCCTCCGTCAGATACTCGGTGACGCGTCCCTGCTGGTCCTTGATGCGCACCCACGGAATCTGCTGGCGCTGCGGGTCGGTGGCGATGTAGGTGACCTCGTTGGCGATGTTCATGTGCCAGTGGATCCCGGCGGTGAGACCGGTGGTCGGGCTGCCGCCGCCGGTCTTGATGAGCAGGCGGATCTGGCGCGGGGTGTTGCTCTCGTCCGAGCCGTAGTGGGTAATCACCTTGAGCTGGGCGCCGTAAAAGCGCTCCGGCCAGTGACACTGCTCGCAGGTCTCCTGCGCAGGACGAAGATTGGCTACCGGGGTGGGAATGGGCTTGGGGTACTTGTGAAACGTCACGGCGTAGATCTGATAGGCGCCGGAGAGCTTGGACTTGACGTAGAAGGTGGCGCCGGGCCCCACGTGGCAGTCCACGCAACGCACGCGGGCATGCGGCGAAGCCTGGTAGGCGATGAACTCGGGATGCATCACCGAGTGGCAGAGCTGCCCGCAGAATTCGGTGGTCTCGGTGTACTCGTAGGCGCGATAGCTGCCCAACGCGCTCAGCGACAAGAACACCAGCATGGAAACCAGGAAGAAGGCAAAGGCGTGGCGATGGTGTGTGAGGTTGAGATCGATGCGGGGATAAGCCGGAATCGCGGCTTCGGCATGCCGGCGCCGCCGGCGGCGCTCCAACAGCATGCCGATGGGGATGAGCACCAGGCCCAGACCGAGGAAAGCGGGCAACACCATGTAGGCGAGGATGCCGACGTAAGGATTGGTCGTGACGCCGAACAGCTCCAGCATCAGGACAAACAGGATGTTGGTCAGGCTGATGAGGGCAATCCCCGCGCCAATCCAGCTCAGGATGTTGCGGAACAACCCCGGCGGTCGCGGGGGAACAGCAGGTTCAGCGGAGGTCGGTTTGGTTTCTTCAGGCATACGATGATCTCGACGAGCCACTATTATTCACAGTCGGGGCGACGGGCGCAGCAGGAAACTCAAGACGAGTCCGGTGCCGGCTTGTCGTCAGAAGGCGGAGCGGCTGGCTTCTCCTCGGGCTTCGCAGCCGGCGGGACTTGCGACGGTTCCACAGGCGCCGCGACGGGATCGGTTCCGGGCTGCTCCAGCATCTGCTCGTAGGCCTGCGCATGATGCTCGCGGTAGTGGTCCTCGGAGACGCGACCGTCCCAAAATGCCCAATTGATGGGATAGACACTGGGATCGAAGATCACCTGGTAGAAGTGCCAAATGAAAATCGCGGAGACGGCCAGGATGGCTTCATAGAAGTGGATGGCGGTGGCGATGTCCACCGACCAGCGCGGCACCAGGCGGACGACCTCGACCTCGAACCACATCATCAGGCCGGTGAGGCCCATGAGAACCGTGCCCCAAACCACGGCCAGATACTCAGCTTTCTCCGCGTATCCGAAGCGGCCAAAGCGGGGCTTCGCGGAAGAACGGCCCAGGTGGTAGCGCAGGTTGGCGATGAGGTCTGCGACGTCCTTGCCGCGCGGGGCGAAGTCCCGCAAACCCTGACGGCCCTGGCGGGTCAACAGCATGTAGCCGACGTGGTAGGCGCCGAGCAGCAACATCACCACCGCGGCGACGCGATGGCCGAGGCGGCGAACCGTCTCATTCGAGCCCAGCAGCCAAGCCAGCCAGGAGTCCGGATACTTCAGCGCGAAGCCGGTGGCGGCCAGGACAAAGAAGCTGGTAAGCAGCAGCCAGTGCTGGATACGCTGATTGCGGTCCATGCGCACGATGGGGCGCGGGCGCCGGTCACGCCGGACCAGCGCCTGGCGGCGCCAGAGAACGGCGTTGTGCACAATCATCCCGCCCAAGGTAAAGGCGATGAGCACGATGTAAAAGCGCCGCACCCAGAGCGTGCCCAGGCTGCCCATGTCGCGCGAGACGGGGACATCCAGATGCACCTTGCCGGCCGCGAAGTTCTGACTGGCGCCGGGGTGGCACTGGCCGCAGGTCTTGACCAGATTCTCTTTCGAGATGGTAGAGCGCGGGTCGGAAGAAGGCAGGATGTTGTGCACCCCGTGGCAACTGGCGCAGTTGGCCACCACGCCGGAACCGAGCTGGGAAGCCAGGCCGTGGTAGCTGTCGAGATAGCTGGTGGCGCGGTGGCCGGGAACGCCAAACTCCTCGGAGAGGCGCATGCCCTCATGGCACTTGGCGCACGTAGTCCGCGCCAGAGCCTGGGATGCGACCGAGGAAGTGGGGTCGATGTGCGCCTTGATGAGGTGGATGCCGTGGCAGTCAGTGCACACCGGCGCCTGCGAATTGCCGCGCTGGATGGCCCGGCCATGAATGCTGGCCATGAACTCGTGGGAGACATCCTGGTGGCACTGCCCGCAGGTCTGCGGGACGTTGAACTTGAAAATGGGAGACTTGGGGTCGGCGGCGGTGAGGATGTCGTGAGCGCGGTGGCAATCCGTGCACACCGCGGCCTTCTCCCTGCCGGCGGCGATGGCGCGTCCGTGGACGCTCTCCTGATAGGAGAAGAACGGGCGGGTGCTGATGCCGCCGCTTTCCACGACGAAACGATCGCTGTGGCACTTGCCACAGGTCTGCGGGACGTTGGCGTGCGCAGTGGGCGATAGTGGATTGGTCGAGGGCTTGATGGCGTGCGGGTCGCCGTGACAGGCCGTGCAGGTGGGCGTCTTGCCGTTGCCGGTCTTCGCGGCCCGGGCGTGGATGCCGGTCTCGAAGGCCTGCCTGGCGTCGGCGTGGCAGGTGCCACAGTCGACCTTGGCAGGCGCAGGCTCGTGGGGAAACGCTGTGATGTCCGTGTGGCAGTCGGCGCAGGAGAGGATGCCGTGGACGGATTCCTGGAAGACCTTGGCGTCCACGTGCTTTTCCATGCTCGCGTCCGAATGGCATTCCAGGCAGTCGAGCCCCTTGGACGTCTGGGCGGGAGCGGGCACCGTGAGCGCCAGCACAATCGCGGTCGGCAGCAGGAGACTCAGGGCTGCCGGGCCGCGGAACATCAGGCAGATCCCTTCCCCGGGCCGGACTCGATCTGGCGAATGTAGAGGCGCAAGGCGACCAGCACGACCAGGATGGCTAGAAGAGAGACCCCAAGGCCCTTGCGACGGAAGTCGTGCTCCTGGAGAGCGCGCAGGCCGTCTTGGTGGGTCTTCTCCGCAATCTTGAGACCGGCGCTGAGGTCTTCTTCCACGCGCGCGAGTTGAAAGCTATGAATGGTGACCCGCGCTTTGGTGAGGGCGTCACGCGCCTGCCCCTGTTCCAGCCTGGCTTCGCTCACTTCCATGCCGAACCGTTCGGCGCGTTCCAGAACCTCATCGGAGCGCAGGATGGCATTCTGCAAATCGCCCAGGCGGCGCTGAAAGGTGACGGCCGCCGTATACCCGCCATCGCCTTCGACGTGACACTGCGTGCAGGCCGATTGCGGCCCCGCGCCCAGCATGGCATCACCCGGCGCCACGACCCGGTGATTGCTGTGGCAGGTGATGCAAGCCGGGACTCCGGCAGCCGCAAAGGCGGACTTATGCGGGCTGGAATCGAAGAGCTGGGCCTGGAAGACGTGGCAGTTTGAACATACGAACTCCACCGAAGCTACACCCGGCGGCGCAGCGCCGTGGTTGCCGTGGCAAGTGGTGCAGGTGGGCGCGCTCAGGTCACCGCGCTCCACCAGCGCCCGGTGGTGCACGCTCTCCTTGTAGGAAGCGTACTGGTCGGTGGGAATCTTGTAGGCCTGCATGTAAGCGGCGTCGGCATGGCAGCGGGAGCAGGTCTCCGCGATGTTGAGCGGGTGGATGCTGGAGCGCGGGTCCGATCCAGGGCGGATGCCGTGGACGCTGTGGCAATCGGTGCAGACCGCGACCTTGTCGTCTCCCTTGGCCAGCAGCTTGCCGTGCACGCTGGTGCGGTACTGGCTGAGCTGGTCGGTGCGCAAGGACGGGTTGTACTGGCGCATGTAGGCGCCGTCGGAGTGGCAGCGCGCGCACAGCTCCGGCACCTGCTTGCGGTCCACGTGTCCGCGGAAGCCGGCGGCCGGGCTCATGGCTTCCTCGGGGGTGGTCTTGGAGGGATCGCCGCCGTGGCAACTGGCGCAGGTGAGGCCCTTCTGAGCATGGATATCTACGTCGAACTTCTCCCGCGCGACGCCGATGGGTTCCGGGAACTCAGCGTGACAATCGAGACAGGTGTCGGCCTGCTGGGCCCGAGCCGGGGGAGCGCCGCCCGGCAGGCAAAAGACAGACAGCAGAAGCGCAAAGATAGCGAGTTGGTCGGTGCGTCGCATCAGCTAGCCAGGTAGCCGTACACGCTCATGGCGGTCATGTAGACCAAGGCAAAGATGCCGGCGCCCAGAATCCAGCGGGAGCCACGGCCCTCACCACGGTCGAAAAACGGGAGCAGGAGCCAGAGGCCTCCAGCCACGCTGAAGGCCAGCACGCCGACCATCTCGCCATCGAGCGGACCGAGCTTGGCGGGAATGAGCTTGAGAGTCTGGAACATCCACAGGAAGTACCACTCTGGGCGAATGCCCGCGGGCGCAGGGGCGAAGGCGTCGGCCTTGGTGCCGAGCTCCCAGGGAGCCAACGCAGCCAGCGCGCCCAATACTCCCAAGGCCACGTACCAGGCCATCAGCTCCCGCAGGAAGAAGTTGGGGAAGAAAGGCATCTCGCGGCGTTCCGCCTGCGCTCCTGCCTGCTTCAACCACAGCTCCGCCGCTGCCGGGTCATGCTTCCGCAGATACTTCAGGGCGTGCATGGCCCCCTCCATGCCGCCGGGCACGCTGATTCCCTGACGCTGAATGAGCGCAAGGTGAATCGCCAACAGCAGCGTGGTGATGCCGGGAAGCACGGCCACGTGGAGGCCGAAGAAGCGGCTGAGGGTGGCACCGGTGACATCCTCGCCGCCGCGCAGGAAGACCATGAGCCAGTGGCCTACCACAGGAACCTGGCGGACGATGTCGGTGCCGACCTTGGTGGCGAAGAACGCCAGAGTGTTCCAGGGCAACAGGTATCCGCTGAAGCCAAAGCCCATCGCCAAGACCAGCAGCACCATGCCGCTCACCCAAGTAAGTTCACGCGGCTTGCGGTAAGAGCGCAGGAACAGCACGCTGAACATGTGAGCGAAGGCAAAAAAGATCATCAGGTTGGCGGCCCAAGAGTGGATGGAGCGGATGAGCCATCCGAACTGCACCCGGGTCATGATGAACTGCACGCTTTCGAAGGCTTCGTTGGCGCTGGGTCGGTAGTACAGCAACAACAGGATGCCGGTGAAAACCTGCACCAGAAAAAGGAAGAGAGTGATCCCACCCAAGTAGTACCAATAGGAGTAGTAGTGGACCGGGACGGTCTTGTGGCGCAAGGGCGCCATGAGGTCTTGGAGGTCCAGCCGCTCATCCAGCCATTCGTATGCACGGGTGACGAGATTCTTCATGTCAAGCCTTCTGGCGCCGGCTGACGATGATCTCATCGCCCTGCACGTGAACCTCGTAGGCTTCCAGCGGCCGAGGCGGTGGTCCGGAAACGTTGCGGCCGCTCAGGTCGTACATTCCGTTGTGGCAGGCGCACCAGATGTTGTGCAGGTCGTCGCGGTACTGCACGGTGCAGTCCAGGTGGGTGCAGGTGGCGGAGAGAGCGCGGTATTCGCGGTCGGCGGTGAAGATCAGGATCCCAGGCCGGCTGCCAAAACGGAAGATCATGCCGGAGTTGGGCTTCAGATCGCCCACCTTGCCCGCCACCACGGTGTCGGCACCGAGATCGGCCGAAGGCGGCGGGACGATGTAGCGCAAAACGGGATAAAGAAAGGAAGCCGCGGAGGCCAACAACCCACCGCCCAGCAGCAGTTCCACCAGTCGCCGCCGGAGCGGCAGTGGCGGCTGCGAGATGTCGGCCCCCGGAGGGTTCATAAGCTCAGTTACCGTTCCAGACCTTGGGGAGGTTACTTCTTCTGGAGGTCGCGAATATGGGCGACCAATCCCTTGATCTGGTCGGCGGTCAGCTTGCCGTTGTAGGCGGGCATCTTGTTCTTGCCCTTGCTGATCGCGTCGGTAAGCTGCTGGTCCGTGAGCTTGACGATCTCGGGATCGTGAAAATCACGCGCCCCCATTTTCTTGCCAATGGGCGAGCCGCTGCCATCGGCGGCGTGGCAGCTCACGCACTTGGACTTGTACAGCGCGGCCGCATCATCCGCCGCAGCTCCGGCGGTGAGGAACAGCAGCGATACCGTCAGAACGACAACCATCATGGCCCGGCTCATCAAGATCCTCCTCAAATCAACCCCGTCCCACGCGGGGACGGGGGCTGTATTGTTATCGTACCGCAAGGTTACTTTTTCGACAGCTCTTTCATGTAGGCGACCAACGCCTTGATCTGGTCGGCCGTCAGCTTCTTGTCGTACGCGGGCATCTTCGCCTTGCCCTTGGTGGTGATGTCAATCCACTCGGCCTCGGTGGCCTTTTTGAGCTCCGGGTCTTGCAGGTCCTTGGCGCCCATCTTCTTGCCGATGGCGCTGGCCTTGCCGTCAGCACCGTGACAACTCGCACACTTGGACTTGTACAGAGCTGCGGCGTCGTCCGCAAGAGCCGCCGGAGCCAACATCAATACCGCGACTGTCAGCGCCAGAATGACTGCCATCTTCCGCATAAAACCTCCTTGCCACTCCCACTCTGATGTTCCCAGAAAAGCCAAAGGCCCGCTGTGAGCAACGTCACACACCCGCGGGCCTTTGATTTCAACCGTTTCAGAACGCATAGCGCAACGAGAGCGTAACCACGTTGCCGCGCACGTCGCGCCCGGTGCAGATGCCGTTCGGGGTGTTGATACTCGGCGCTGTCAAGCCGAAGCATCCGCCTGGCAGCGTGAAGCCGGCATCGGACTTCTCGTTGTAGCCGTAATAGTTCCAGACGCCTTTCGCCATCCAACGCTTGGTGAGCTCCACCGACAGGTCGGCCGACGGTAGATGGTAGTTGATGCCCAGGGGCCCCTGCGGCGAAACAGGGTTGAGGATGAGCGTCGAGCCGGCGCTGCTGGTGAGCGTGTAGCCGACTCCGGCCCTCACGCGCGGTACCGGCTTGAAGAAGAAGTTAATCGAGCCATAGTGGATGTCGTTGTTGTAGGTGGAAACGTCGTCAAAGAAGTAGTTGCCGGTCGGGCTGGGAGGCGAGGTAACGCCGGCGGCAATGGCGCACTCGGGCGAGAGGGAAAGACTATTGGCAGTACCCAGAGCAACCGGATAGACATAGCAGATGTTGGTGGTGGAGAAGATGTCGGTGAAGTTGTAGCCGAGGTCCAGTCCCCAGTTGTCCTTGATAAAGGCGGCGAAGAAGCCGTAGTAGCGATAGTGCTGCCGGTTCTGAACGTCGGGAACGTTGTTGCGCTGTTCCAGGATGTTGAAGTTGAAGCCGAGAGAGATCCAATCCTGGGGCTTGTAGGTGGTGCGGAACTTGTACTGCTGCCGGTTACGCGGCATGATGCGGGTGAACACGTTGTCGGCCGACATCATTTCCACGTCAAAGCTAAAACGCCACTGATCGTTGGGGCGTGCCCAGAGCCCGAACAATCCGGAGTGCTCGTTGAATTCGAGCTGCGGCTCGCCTTCGAAGATGCCCGAGCCTTCTTCCACCTCCGCCTGGCAAATGCCGGTCACGGGATCGAGTACCGCACTGCCATTGGCGAGATTAGTGGCGTTGCAAGCACCGCGCTGCGCGGTGGCCGGGAAAAACGTCAAGTCCTCAAACACGAAATGGCCATGACGGATGACCCGATCGCGGAAGCGGTAACCCAGGCGCGCCCCTACCCGGCGGGTGAAATCGTACTCGAGCTGAATGGTGTTGATCTTGGTGTCCTGACCCAGGAAGCTCACGAAGCCCTCGTGCGCGATGTCCGCCGGGGAGCTGCTGCTGTGTGAGGGGCAGGTCGCCGCCGTAAACGGGGCCGGACAGGTGGCCGTGCTGAACACGTTCGGCGCTACGGTCATGTTGGTGCCGAACAGCGAATTCTCCTCCAGCGCAGCAATGCCCGGGATGCGGAAGTCGGACCAGCGGAAGTTATCCACGATGCGGAACTTGTCGGTGAAGCGGATGGTAACACCGAAATCCGCACTCACCGAGATGCGGTGTGCACCGATGGGATCGGGGAAGCCGATCATGTCGCCCAGTTCGTGGCTGGGACCGAAGGTGAACGAGCGCTGGCGCGTGCGAGTGACCAGTCCCGCATACTGCTCGGTGTAGATGGGCACGTCGGTGTCGCCACCGCTATAGACGAAGCGGCCGGAAAAATCCACGTTCTTGAAGTAGCTGCTCTGGAAACTCAGCTGCTCGGTGGGAAAGTTCGACCGCACCTTGGCGTAGCGGTTGTAGAGCAGATATCCGTTGCAGGTGGGGTTCGCTGTCTGCGGCGTGGTGGTGAAGTCGTTGATGGGAGTGGCGCAGGGCGAGTTGGCAGCCGTATCAAGAATCAAACCCAGGTCCACCTGATCCACCGTCGTGGTGGTCCCATCGGGAAGCCGGATGATGCAGCCTGCACCGGGGCACTGCGCGAAGTACGGCAATCTCGGATCGCGCAAGACCCCGTCGGTGTAGCTGTTGTCTCCCTTCTGATAGTTAAAGAACTGGTCGTAGCTGATGTTGGTGCGGGGCAGAAACTTGAAGTCGAATCCGATGCGGTAGGAATGCAGAATCTGCCTCCAGTCCTGGAACACGAGCACGTCGGTGCCCTCATGGAAACTGGAGAAGGAGGGCCCTTCACTCACGTTCTGGCCATATCCCAGGCGGATGCGGAAGCGGTCTTGCGGGCGCAGGATGAGATCGAAGTCGCTGATCCGGCGCACCACTTCGAAGCGGTGGGGGCTGAAGTCGATGGGCACGGCCGGCACCGAGGTGTCGGGATTCAGCGGGTTGGCCAGCAGGTTGTAGTCCCAGAAATTGCGATCCCTGCGGAAGCTAGCGGTGAAGTTATACCACTTGTTCTTGGTCACCTTAAGGCGGGTGACGTTGTTGGGGTCGCCGCCGTAGCCGAAGCTGGAGACGTAGAGGTCGTCGAACAGCGTGCCCTGATGATTCAGGGAGCGCATCTGGAGAGTGTGCTCGAGCAGACGGGGACCGTCGTACAGGTTGACGAAGGTGTTCCACAACGACCCGTTCCCGGAGTAGTCGGTGATGCGCCCGCCGAACTCGATGGATTGGTGGATGTTGTAATTGCCAGAATTGATGCCTTCGTCCGGCTGGTCCTGAGCAACCGCCAGACCGGCGGCACTGACCAGACACACGGCGAGGAACAGCCTCGCGCCCCCGGCCAGAAGACCGCGAGCACCTGGAATCGGATTCTCGAAATCATGGCACATGGTCTTCATTGGTCACCTACTTGAAGAAGACTTCACTAAAGTTGGAGCCGTGAATGGCCTGATGGCACAGGGTGCATGCCTGGTACTTCGCAGTCTGGTTGTGGAAACTCGGGGTAACAGGAATATCCGAGTCCACGGTAAAGGTGTGGCACTCCAAACAGAGCAGATTCACCTGGCTGCGCTTGAGCAGCCGAGGGTTAGTGGAACCGTGTGGCGTGTGGCAGGCGAGGCAGCCTTCAGTCTTGATGGGAGCGTGCTCGAACACGAAGGGACCGGCTTTTTCCGTGTGGCACTTGAAGCAGACCCAGTCCTGGGCCGTGGTGGAACGAAGCTGACGGGTCAGGAACCCACCGTGCTGATTATGACAATCCGTACACTTCACCAGCTTCTCGTTCACGCGGTGGTGGAAGGGTTTGGAGAACTCGGGCTTCACATCCAGGTGGCAGGTGTAGCAGAGGTTGGGCTGGTCGACCTTGAGCAGCGCCACCTTGGCCTTGGCGGAATGCGGCGAGTGGCAGTCGATGCAGCTCACATTGTTCTCCAGGTGAACGGAGCGCGCGAAGTTGCTGTGCTCCTCGCCATACTGGTGGCAATCCAGACAGCGCTTGGAGATTTCTTCCGCCGACTTGCCCTTGAAGCTGAAAATCTTCGAGACGTCGCCGCCTCCTTCAACGTGCTCACGACCCGGGCCGTGGCAGGCTTCGCAGCCCTGGTACTCCGGCCCCTTCTTTTTGTCGAGCGTGGTGCGGAAGTGGGCGGTGGTCTCAAAGTGCTTGAACTTGTCCTCGTGGCAGGTCTGGCAGGTTTCTGCCCCGACGTAATCCTCCGCCTTGCCTTGCGGCGGATGCGGAACCTCGGCCGCCAACGCAACCGGAATCAGCGCGGGCGATGCGGGAGGAGAATTCGGCCAAGCCAGAAGACAGAGGAGAATGCTGCTGAGAAGTGTGATTCTTACGGCCTGCGAAGGGCGCATGCGGTGTCCCCCTTCCTTTTTTGCCGGCATAAGTGCAAACACAACTGGACACTTTTATCGCAAGAGCACCCAAAACCGGTCTGTGATGGCGGTCACACCTGCGCCTGGATGTCCCTCTACCTGCAATCGGTGCCCTTAGCGTCCAGGAGAGGTTGGCGCTCGGTGGGGACCCTAGTGAGAATCGGTCCTTTCATAACCCAGCTCGGGGCCAGATTCAAGGGGACTGCGGCCATCGCCCGGCCGTGACCGCCTGCTCAGTTCCCTATCCCAAAACGAAAAAGCCGGACTGTAAACCCGATTGAAGAGAGGAATGCGCAAGTGAACGTTCAAGAACTGCGGCGGGAGACGATGCGAGGCCCGCTGACGGCCAACGGATCGTCGCGCTCGGTGGCGGGAATTTCGGGAAGGGGCCGCGGCGCAAAAGTGGCAACGACTTCCGCAATCTCCTCCAGATCACACTTAGCCACCACCGCCGAGGCGCCCAGGCCCAGGAAACGCTGCGCCTTCCGCTGCGAGTACGGAATGTTCTGGGTTACGACTACAGGAGGGAGAGGACGGAAAGCGGCGAGTTGCTGCAGCATCTCGACCGCGTCCGCATCCGAGAGCTGGTCGTCGAGCAAGACCAGGTCGAAGGGCTGCGCGCGCCGCAGTTCCAGAGCCTGTGCTCCGCTCCAGGCGGTTTCGGTCTCGTAGCCCATGGTGCCCAGCAGGCACTCGAGCGCACAAAGCACGGTCTCGTCGTTATCGACGATCAAGATGCGTTTGCCCATCTCCTCCTCACACACCCTTGGCGGCCTGGGCCAGGGCGCGATCCTGCTCCAGGCGGCGAATGGCGGCGCGCAGCCAGTGGATCATGGCCTCTTCCAACACGGCCTGGTTACCGCACGCCTCCAGCGTTTCCACGGTCTCCCCTTTTTCGGTCAGGGGGATGTGATGGCAGGGGACATTCTCGTGCTGGCGCGACTCCGGCACGAACTGCATGAGCAGGCACTCTTCGCAGGGACGCGAGCGCTGCGGGTCGCCGTAGTTGATGCAGGTGATGGAGTCCTGGAAGGGACGGGTGGGCACTTGCGGCGTGTGCACGGAGCGGCCGTAGCCGCCCGCTTCCAGGAAGTCCAGCTCGAACTTGAGCAGTTCGAGCAGGTCGCGGTCGTCCTTGTTCAGCGGAATCTCCCTGGCCCTGATGGTCTGGACTTCGTTCGTCGGCATAAATCCTCCACTCTCACCGTGGTGCTTCAAGTGCACCCTGACGGCGCCATCCTTGTGTTCGAACAACAGAGTGATGGTGGCGGCACAGCGGCCGCACAACCAGTAGTACTCAATGCGGCGGGAGGTCTCGGTGCGTTCTCCGGTTCCAGGCTCGGGATCGGTGTAGAGCTGAAACAGCTTCCCTTCGCGCAGATAGCGGAAGGGAGCGGAACAACCCGGATTGGCACACTGCGAAATCACAGGCGAGCCTCCCGCCCCTGAAACGAGACTACTGCGGGGTGTATGGCAAGGCTGTGATAAGCGTCACCGGAAGAGGTGATAAACCGCACGCAAGTCGCGGTCAGAGGTCGAGTTCGCCCACGATGAGGGGTTCGTCGGGCACAGGCCGCAAGCGGAAGCCGAGCTTCTCGCAGACGCGCTGCATGGCGCGGTTCTCGGGCAGCATGTAGGCCAGGATGCGGCGCAACTTTTCGTCCCGGCCCACCTGGATGAGGCGCTGCAGCAGTTCGGTGCCCACACCGTGGTGCTGGTACTGGTCGCTGACCAGGAACGCAACCTCGCCTTCCTCGGCGAGATGAAGTTTGCTGAGGCGGCCCACGGCGATGATTTCCGGCTGGCCGTTGTGACCGTCCTGTTTTTCCGCTACCAGCGCCATCTCGCGGTCGTAATCCACGAAGCAGATGCGGGTCAGGCGTTCGTGCGAGACCCTCTGCGCCAGTTGCAATTGCTGGAAGTAGCGCAGGTAGACGCTGCGTTCGGAGAGCGTCTGGTGGAACCAGACCATCAAGGGCTCATCCTCCGGGCGGATGGGGCGAATGACGATTTCCGTGCCGTCGCCCATCCGCCACGGTGCCACATACTGCGACGGGTAGGGACGGATGGCAGGCCGCGGCAGGCGCTCATCGCTTACTTCGCGGGGATGCACCACGACGCGCGCGTCCAGAGCCAGCAGGCGCTCGGGCGAGGCCAGCAGCGGGTTGATGTCAATCTCGCAGATGGCCGCCTGCTCGACGACCAACTGCCCGAAGCGCACCAGCAACTGCTCGAGGGCATCGAGGTCCACCGCGGCACGCCCGCGGACTCCCTTGAGCGCGGCGAAGATCTTGGTTTGCTCCATCATGCGCAGCGCGAGCGTGGTGTTGAGGGGCGGAAGAGCGAGAGCGCGGTCGCGGAACACTTCCACCAGTTGACCTCCGGCGCCGAACAGCAGGACCGGACCGAACTGCGGATCCAGGCTGGAGCCCAGGATCAGCTCGTAGCCGTCGGTGCGTACCATGGGCTGCACGGTAACGCCCAGGAAATGTCCTTCGCCCGCCTTCTTGCGTACCGCAGACTCGATCTCGCGCCAGGCGCGCTCGACGGCGTCGCCGTCGCCCAGGTTGAGCTTGACTCCGTCCACGTCCGTCTTGTGCGTAACGGTCTCTGAGTGCAGCTTGACCACGACGGGATATCCCAGTGATTCGGCCAGCTCCCGCGCTTCTTGCGGCGAACGTGCCACGCGCGTTTCGACCGTAGGAATACCGTAGGCGGCCAGGACCTGCTTGGACTCGAACTCGGTCAGCAGCGTGCGCCCGGCGCGGCGCGCGGCCGCAACCATCTCCGCGGCACGAGCGCGGTCGGGTTCCGAGCCCGACTCGGCGCGCAGCACCGGCGTTTCGTACAGCCCGCGCAGGTTATAGCTGTAGCGCCACATGTAATTGAAGGCGCGCGCCGCTGTGTCCGGATACGGAAAGGTGGGGATGCCGGAACGGTTGAGGATGGCTTCACCGCCCGAAACCTCAGCGCCGCCCATCCAACTGGCCAGGACGGGCTTGCCGGTGGAAGAGGCCAACGGCTTCAGGAGTTCGGCCACGCCGGTGGGATCGGTCATGGCCTGCGGAGCCATCACTACCAGCATGCCGTCGGTGTTGGGATCACGGGAAGCGACCTCGAGCGCACGCGCGTAGCGCTGCGCGTCGGCATCGCCCAGGATGTCGATGGGATTGTTGTGGCTCCAGTGCGGCGGCAGGAATTCGTCCATCGCCTTGAGGGTTTCGGGCGCGAGAGGCGCCAGCTCTCCGCCACCGGCAATGAGGGCGTCGGTGGCCAGCACCGCCGGACCGCCGGCGTTCGACACGATGGCCAGGCGCGGCCCGCGAGGACGCGGCTGCTTGGAGAGCACTTCCGCCATGTAGAAAAGGTCGGCAATATTGCGCACGCGCAACACGCCAGAGCGGCGGAAGGCAGCGTCCAGAACTTCGTCGCTGCCGGTGAGCGCGCCGGTGTGGGAAGCGGCGGCACGCGCCGCCTGTTCCGTGCGTCCCGCCTTGATGACGATGATGGGCTTGGAGAGCGCGACTTCGCGCGCAGCGGAGAGGAAGGCGCCCGCATCCCCGATGGATTCCATGTAGAGCACGATGCTCTCGGTGCGGGTATCGTCGCCGAGGTAGTAAATGAGGTCGCCCCAGCCCACATCCAGCATCGAGCCCACGGAGACGAAAGCGCTGAAGCCCACCATCTCTTTCAGGCTCCAGTCGAGGATGGCGGTGCATAGCGCACCGCTCTGGCTGACGAAGGCCACTTTGCCGGGGCGCGCCATGTCGTGCGCGAAGGTGGCGTTCAGTCCGGTGAAGGGGCTCATCAGGCCGAGGCAGTTGGGACCGATGATGCGCAAGCGCCCACGCCGGGCTTGGTCCAGTACGCGGCGTTCCAGTTCCGCGCCCTGCTCACCCACTTCCTTGAAGCCGGCGGAGATGATGATGGCGGCGCGCACGCCTGCGTCTACGCAATCGCCGATGACAGCGGGTACGGTCGCGGCGGGCGTCACCACCACGGCCAGGTCCACTTTCTCCGGCACCGCCCCGACGGCGGGATAGGCCTTGATGCCGAGCACACTTGGGCGCGCCGGATTCACGGGAAATACCGTGCCGCCGAAGGGGCTGCTGAGCAGGTTCCAGAGGATGCTGCGGCCCACGCTGCCGGGGCGCTCGGTCGCGCCAATCACCGCTACCGAGCGGGGCGCGAAGAAGGCGTCCAGCGGCTGGTGCTCGGCACGCAGCACGTCATACGCGGGATCGGAAAGCGGTGCGGGCGCAGGCTTCATCGGGCTGGCTCCCGGCGGGAGGATGCGCAGCGAGTATAGCGCCGGCGATGGAGGCGGCTCTTCATCCTCTTGCCATACTTCCCAGCAGATGTCCAACGGCGTAGGAAACGGCGGCGGCGGCCGATCCCACCAGCAACATCTCCAGGCCGTTGGCCAGCCAGCGTCCGCGGGTGATCACGGTGCGCAGGCTGCCGACGATGAACAGCGTTACCGCCGTGGCCGCACAGGAGATGGCGAAGGCGTGCTCGCGAGTGATCAGCAAAGGCAGAAGGGGCACGCAGCCGGCGCCCAGAAAAGCTACAAAGATGGCGGCGCCGTGCCCCACCGCGTGGATGCGGCCTTCGTGGATGTGGCCGTCCACGCTCACGCGGTAGTCCTGCTCGGAACGCTGTCCCAGGTAGGCGCCGGCGGCCATGGAGAAGCCGTCGGCGAGCAGGTTGGCGAAGCCGAGCACCACGGCGATGGCAGGGTTCAGCGCCGCCCCGGTGACGCCGCTGACCACGGCGAAGGTGGTCACAATGCCGTCGTTGGCGCCGAAAACCAGATCGCCGATGTGATGCGCCCACGAGGGCCAGAAACCAAGCGAGGTTGGTGGATCGTCCTTGATGCTCACGCGCGCCTCCGAAACAGGAATGGCCGCTCCATGGTAACGGCTGGCGCGGATATCGTCGCCGCCGGACCGACTGGCGAACGGTGTCCTGTCTCACGCGCGCTTGTGATGGCAGTCACTGCCGCTGGCGCGGCACGGTTCTAGGCTCAAATCAGGACGTCGTGTGCGAGGAGGTGCCTTATGTCCGCCGCCGTCCAGACCATCCTGCCGCCCGCACCCCTGGAGGCCTGGCAGATTTCCGAGGGTGACTATCCGGTGGAAGGGCGCGCCGCCGACAAGCTGCGCTTCCTGCTGCGCTATGCCGTGCTGGCCCCCTCCAGCCATAACACCCAGCCCTGGCTGTTCCGCATCCGCGACGACGCCGTGGAACTCTATGCCGACCGCAGCCGCGGCCTGCCGGTGGTGGACCCGGATGATCGCCAGCTCATCATGAGCTGTGGCGCGGCGCTGCTCCACCTGCGTATCGCCATCCGCCACTTCGGCCATGCCGGAGAGGTCGCGCTCTTTCCGGACACATCCGATCCCGACCTGCTGGCCCGCGTCCGGCTGGGCCGCATGCATCCGCCAACCATAGAGGAAGAAGAAATATTCCACGCCATCCCGCGGCGGAGGACCAACCGACTGGCCTTCGAGCCGCGGCCTGTGGACCAAGGCGTGCTCTTCCAGTTGCGAGTGGAAGCGCGCGCCGAAGGCGCCTGGCTGCACATCCTGCAGAGCGAGGACGAGCGCAACCGGGTGGCGGACCTGGTGGCGGAAGGCGACCGTGTCGAGTGGGCCGACCGGCGCTTCCGGCGCGAGTTGGCGTCATGGATGCATCCCAACGCCAGCTCCAGTTGTGACGGCATGCGCGGCTATGGGTTCGGGCACGGCGACTTGATGTCGCGGGGCGGTCCGTTCTTCATCCGCACGTTCGACCTGGGTGGGCAGACCGCCGCCTCCGACCGCAGGATCGCGGCGGGATCGCCGGCCCTGGCGGTGCTGGGGACCGACGGCGACTGGCCTTACGACTGGCTGGCAGCCGGACAGGCTCTGGCCCGTGTGCTGCTGATGGCGCGCGCCCATGAGATTTGGGCGTCGTTCCTCAACCAGCCCGTCGAGTTGCCGGACCTGCGAAGCAAGTTGTGCGACCTGTGCGACGGATACGGTTATCCGCAGATGCTCATGCGCCTGGGCTACGGGCGGGACGTGCGGCCCGAGCCTCGCCGCCCGGTGGAAGAAGTGCTGATGCCCGAGGTCCCGGTTCCCTGACTTCGGGCCGGGGAAGGTGTGAAATGAAAGTGCTCGATGCAAAGACGCGCATCTCGCTGGCAAACATCCTGGTGGCAACCGACTTCTCCGCTCCGGCCCAGACGGCGCTGGTGTACGCCGCGGCCATCGCGCGCCGTTACCAGTCCACGCTCTACGTGGCGCACGTGTTGCTGCCGGAAATCTATCCGCCGCCGCCGGCACGAGCGGCCGCCGGGCAAACCCAGGATCAGTTTGCAGAAAAGGCCATGGAAGAGCTGCTGGCATCACCTGCGCTTGAAAACATCGCCCACCAGGGCCTGTTCGGGCGGGGAGAGATCTGGGACGCGCTGGGCGACATGATCCGCCGCCAGGAGATCGACCTGGTGGTCACCGGCACGCGCGGCAAGAAGGGCCTGGGCAAGATGGTACTGGGCTCGGCCTCGGAAGAAATCTTCCGCATGGCGCCTTGCCCGGTGCTGACCGTGGGACCGCACGCCGCACGCCGCCCGCCCGAGGAAATCGGCTTCCATCACATCCTGTTTCCCACGGATTTCGGCGAGCCCTCGCGAGCGGCGGCGCCGTACGCTGTCTCCCTGGCACAGGAGAACCAGGCAGGCATCACGCTGCTGCACGTGGCGGAAGAGCACCCCGGCGCCAAGCTGGAGCAGAAACTGGACATCCGCACCGACGCGGTGCGGCGCCTGCACAAGCTGGTTCCACCCGAGGCCGAACTGTGGTGCGAGCCGGAGTTTCTGGTGCGCATGGGCGAGGTGCGGCATTGGATCCTGCGCGTGGCCACGGACTGCGCCGCCGACCTGATCGTGATGGGCGTCAAACCGGTGGCGGCCTTCTCTGCCCATCTGCCAGCCAGCACCGCCTACACCATGGCCTGCGAGGCACACTGCCCGGTGCTCACGGTTCGGGGCGAAACGTAGGGGGAATCAGTCGGCAGAGGCGCGGCGCCGGCGCGGCTGGCTTTCGCGGATGGCATGCACGCGTTGGTGCGCCTGCTCCACTTCGTGGCTCAGCCGGTGGAGGATGGGCAGCCAGGCGGCGGTGTGCTGCTTCAGGAAGCGCAGGAACTGGGGGCGCGGAATGTAGCGGGCACGGCTCGGCCGGGTCAGTTCCGCGCTGAGTTCGGCCGCAGCGCCACTGATGGCGGCGCTCAGGCCCAGCAGGGTGCCCGGTCCGGCCTTGCAAACCACGATGCGCTTGCCACCCGATGGGTGCACGACCAATTCCGCCTCACCCGCGCGCAGGACATAAATGCCGCGCGCGTTGCGGCCCTCGCGGAACAGCAGTTCCCCCTCGGCATAGGCTCGTTCGGCGAAGCGCCGCTCGAACTTCGCCCAGTCTTCGTGAAAGGCATCGTGGAAGTCCTGCTCCGGACACAAATCGCATCCGACGGTTGAGCAGGGTTGGCGCGCGCTCTTGGACGGGGCCGGCATTGGAGCGCATCTTGGAGGCAAACGACAGTCCAAGACTGTGACCACGGTCACGAATGCAAGTGACAGAGAAAAGCTAGGAACCCACCAGGGCCTGGAGCGCAGTCTTGTTGCGGATCTCGAGGATGGAACCCTTCCAGCCGATGAACTGCTTCCTGCGGAGCTCGGTGAGCAGGCGGGTGACGGTTTCGCGCGAGGTGCCGATCATCTGCGCGATTTCCTCGTGGGTGAGGGTCACGCGGATGCGGTTGCCCTTGCCACCGCGGGCGACGTCGCGGGCGGCCAGCTGCAACAGGAACATAGCCAGCTTCTCTGCTGCGGAATGAGACAGACCGAGCGAACGGATTTCGCGGCAGGCCACATCGTATTTGTCGCTCAGCTGCTGCGCGGCGCGGAAGCAAGCGGTGGAGTGTTTCTGCAGGAAGCGCAGGAAGTCGTCGCGCCGCACGAAGTTGGCCTGCGTCGGCTCCAGTGTTTCTGCCGTCAAGTCGTAGGGACGGCCGGAAACGGTCGCGCTGATGCCCAGCACTTCGCCGGCTTCAGCGATGCGCAGGATCAGCACTTTGCCTTCGGCGGAACCCATAGACAGCTTCACCTTGCCCGAACAGAGGACGTAGATGCCGCGCGGCTGCTGACCCTCGACGAAGAGCACGGCGTCGGACGGAAAGGCTGCCGGTGAGGCAATGGTCTGGAAGTTCTGCAGTGCGTCCTTGGGCAGGCTGCAGAAGAAGGTGTCTGAACGAAGGGAGCAGTTCAGGCAGTTGTCCGCGATTTCCAGGCCGAATGGGGCGCGCGCCACGACCACCTCGCAATGCGATTCTAACACCGCCGTGTTGCCGAATGGGAAAGGCGGCATGCAATGTTCTACATGGAACAGCGCCGCACCCGTGGCAAAAGGCTTGCTCCCAAATCGTGGGTCAGGATTTCTTCTTGGGGCGGTAGAGGTGCGTGGCCTGGCCGAAGAAGACTTCGGCGGCTTCCATGACCGTCTCCGAGAGCGTGGGATGGGGATGGATGCTGAGCTTGAGGTCGGTGGCGAGGGCAGCCATCTCCACCGCCAGTACGCCCTCGGCGATCAACTCGCCGGCACCGGGGCCGGCGATGCCAACACCCAAGACGCGCTGCGTCTCGGGTTCGAGCACGAGCTTGGTGACGCCGTCGGAGCGGTCGAGCGTCATCGCGCGGCCCGATGCAGCCCAGGGAAAACGCACGACCTCCACCTTCTTCCCTTCCTTCTCCGCTTGCGTTTCCGTGAGCCCGCACCAGGCGATCTCGGGATCGGTGAACACGACGGCGGGGATCGCACTGGGCTCGAAGGCGACTTTGTGACCGGCGATAGCTTCGACGGCGACGCGTCCTTCATGGGAAGCCTTGTGTGCCAACATGGGCTCGCCGGCGACATCGCCGATGGCGAAAATGGCGGGGTCGGTGGTGCGGCGCTGCACGTCCACCTGAATAAAGCCCCTCGCGTCTACCTTGACTTTGGTGTTCTCGATGCCCGGGACTGGGTTGGGCTTGCGGCCGACGGAAACCAAAACCTGCTCAAAGGTCTGCTCGGATGCGTCGTCGCCCTCGAACTTCACGCGCAGGCCGTCCTTCCCTTCCTGCATGGAGGCGACCTTGGTCTTGAGCTTGATAGCAGCAAACAGCTTTTCCAGACGCTGATGGAGCGGCTTGACGAGGTCGCGATCGGCGCCGGGCAGTAGGCCCTCGAGCATCTCCACCACGGTGACCTTGGAGCCGAGTGTGGCGTAGACCGTACCCAGCTCGAGGCCGATGTAACCGCCGCCGATGACCAGCAGCGTTTTGGGAACCTCCTTGAGTTCGAGGGCGGAAGTTGAGTCGAGGACACGCGGGCTGTCGATGGAAAGTCCGGGAACGGAAGCAGGTCGCGAGCCGGTGGCGATGATGGCGTTCTGGAACTTGAGCGTCTGAGCGCCCTTGCTCCCTTCTTGCGTGATGGTGAGCGTGCTGGAGTCGGTGAAGGAGGCGCGACCCTGGATGTATTTCACCTTGCGCGTGCGCGCCAGGATGCCGAGGTTGCCCGTCAGCTTAGAAACAACGCCGTCCTTCCAGCCGCGAAGTTTCGCCAGATCGAGCTTGGGCTCGGGGTAAGTGACACCCCAGGCAGACGCGCGCGCAGCTTCGTCGATGACCTTGGCGACGTGCAGAAGAGCCTTGGAGGGGATGCATCCGCGATAGAGACAGACGCCGCCCGGGTTGAGCTCGGCGTCGATGAGGGTGACGTCGAGGCCCAGGTCGGCAGCCAGGAAGGCGGCGGCGTATCCGCCGGGGCCGGCGCCGATAACAGCGAGATGGGTGGTGTCAGGCATGGAAAGGCATCACCCCTCGAGCGGGAGCAGGAAGGGTTGCTCGAAGGCGTCGGCGACCCAGCGCAGGAAGCGGGCGGCGTCGGCGCCGTCGATGAGGCGGTGGTCGTAGGAGAGCGAGAGCGGGAGCATGAGGCGTGGCTGAAAGATGCCGCTGACAAAGACCGGCTCCTGGCGTCCGCGGGAAAGGCCCAGGATGGCAACTTCGGGCGCGTTGACGATGGGCGAGAACGATGTGCCGCCGATGCCACCCAGGTTGGTGATGCTGAACACGCCACCTTCCATCTCCGCCGGTGTGAGCTTGCCGGTGCGGGCCTTCTCGGCGAGCTGGGAGAGTTCGACCGAGAGCTGGATGAGATTCTTCTGGTCGGCGTCGCGGATGACCGGAACCAGCAGGCCGCGCTCGGTATCCACAGCGATCCCGATGTGGCAATACTTCTTGTGAATGACCTCTTCACGCGCCATGTCGATGGACGCGGCAAACTGCGGAAAGTGCTTGAGCGCGGAAGCGATGATCTTGACCGCGATGGCGGTGACGGTGAGCTTGCCTCCGGCCTCCTCCGCGCGCTTACCGAACTTTTCCCGAAGCTGCTCGAGCGAAGTGATGTCGGCCTTGTCCTGCTGGGTGACGTGCGGGATGGTCGACCAGGCGTAGCTGAGGTGGCGCGCCGTGGCGCGGCGGATGGCCCGCATGGGCTGGCGGTCGATGGCGCCCCACTTGGAAAAATCGGGAAGCGGTTCGGCGGGAACAGCCGCGGCTGAGGGCGCGACGCGCGCGCCGGTAGTGATCTGCTTGACGTAGGCCTTGACGTCGCTCTCGGTGATGCGTCCGCCGGGGCCGCCGCCGCGGACTTCATTGATATCGATGCCCAACTCGCGGGCGAAGCGACGGATGGCGGGTGAGGCTGGGGCCTGCGCGCGCGGCGCAGCGGGAGCCGCACGCGTCGGTGCAGCCTCGGTGGCCGGCGCCGGTTGGGGCGCGCTGACCGCCGCAGCAGGGGGCGGCGGAGCGACGACCGCGGAGGCTTGGGACTCTTGCCTTTCCTCTTTCGCAGATTTCTTCTCCGGGGGTTTTTCGGCAGCTGCCTTCTTCTTTTCCTCTTTCTTTTCTGCCTTAGCTGGCCGGGCGGCAGCGCCGTCTTCGACAGTGAGGATGAGATCACCGACCTTTACCTTCTGGCCGGCCTTGACGTGGATCTTGGATACGGTGCCGGCGACGGAAGAGGGTACTTCGACGATGGCCTTGTCGGTCTCGAGTTCGACCACCGGCTGGTCTTTTGCGATGCTGTCGCCTTCGGCGACCAGAATCTTGACCAGATCACCGGAGGTGACGTTCTCGCCCAGCTCGGGAATCCGGAATTCAGTGGCCAACGAAAAGGTTCCTTCCTCTAAGAGACCGCGGGGTCGAGTTTGTCCGCATCGATTTCCAGGTCGCGGATGGCTTTCTGCACGACCTCGGGCTTGAGCTGGCCTTCGCGCGCCAGGGCACTGAGCGCGGCCAGGGTGACGAAGCGAGCGTCCACTTCAAAGAAGTCGCGCAGGCCGGCACGGCTCTCGCTGCGTCCGAAGCCGTCTGTGCCCAGGGCGACGATGGGCCGCGGGAACCAACGGGCGATGGAGTTGGGCAGGGCCTTGACGTAATCGGAGGCGCAGACGAAGACACCGGGGGCGTCCTCGAGACACTCGGTCACGTAGGCCCGACGCGGCTTCGACTTGGGATGCAGCATGTTCCAGCGCTCGGCGGCGTTTCCGTCGCGGTAGAGCTCCTTGTAGCTGGTGATGCTCCAGACGTCGGCGGCAACGTCGTACTTTTCGAGCAACTCCTGCGCCTTGATGACCTGGGGCAGGATGGCGCCAGAGCCAAACAACTGCGCGCGCAGCTTGTGCTTCTTCCCTGCAGCGCGGAAGCGATACATGCCGCGCAGGATGCCCTGCTGCACTCCCTTGGGCATGGGTGGCATGGCGTAGGGCTCGTTCATCACGGTGAGGTAGTAGAAAACGCTCTCACCTTCGACGTACATGCGGCGGATCCCGTCCTGGATGATGACGGCCAGCTCGTAGGCGAAGGCCGGGTCGTAGCAGCGACAGTTGGGCACCGGGTAGGCGAGCAAGTGGCTGTGGCCATCCTGATGCTGGAGTCCTTCGCCGGCGAGGGTGGTGCGGCCGGCCGTGCCCCCGAGCAGGAAGCCGCGGCAGCGGGAATCCGCAGCCGCCCAGATGAGATCGCCGATGCGCTGGAAGCCAAACATCGAGTAGTAAATGAAGAAGGGGATGGTGTTAATACCGTGGTTGGCGTACGCCGTACCAGCGGCGATGAATGAAGACACGGAGCCGGCTTCCGTGATGCCTTCCTCCAGGATCTGGCCGTCGATGGCCTCCTTGTAGTAGAGCAGCGTATCCATATCCACGGGCTCATAGAGCTGGCCGACGTGGGAGTAGATGCCGACCTGGCGGAAGAGCGCTTCCATGCCGAAGGTGCGCGCTTCATCGGGGATGATGGGCACGATAAGGTCGCCAATCTGAGGATCACGCAGGAGCTTGGAGAGCAGGCGCACGAAGACCATGGTGGTGGCGACCTTACGGTCCTCGGTGCCGGCATGGAACTCCTCGAATAGTTCTTCCGAGACGGGCTTGATCGGCTGGGCCAGCATGGCGCGCGCGGGCACAGGGCCACCCAGTTCCTGGCGGCGCGCCTGCATGTATTTCATCTCCGGAGCGTCGTCGTCGGGCCGGTAGAAGGGAGCGCCAGCGATATCCTCGTCAGAGACAGGAACGCCGAAGCGGGCACGGAAGGCGCGGAGCTCGTCCTCATTCAGCTTCTTCTGCTGGTGGGTGATGTTCTTGCCTTCTCCAGCTTCGCCAAGGCCGTATCCCTTAATGGTCTTGGCGAGGATGACGGTGGGAGATCCCTGGTGCTCGAAGGCCGCCTTGTACGCGGCGTGGACCTTGATGGGGTCGTGGCCGCCGAGCTTGAGACGCTTAAGCCCCTCGTCGGAGATATTGCTAACCATTTCCAGCAGGCGCGGATCCGCGCCCCAGAAGTGCTCGCGCACGTAGGCGCCAGTCTCGACGGCGTACTTCTGGTACTGGCCGTCCACGGTTTCTTCCATGCGACGGAGGAGCAGGCCGTCGTGGTCGCGGGCGAGCAGTGGGTCCCACTCACTGCCCCAGATGACCTTGATGACGTTCCAGCCGGCGCCGCGGAAGGCGGCCTCGAGCTCCTGGATGATCTTGCCGTTGCCGCGCACGGGACCGTCGAGGCGCTGGAGGTTGCAGTTGACCACGAAGATGAGGTTATCGAGCTTCTCGCGCGAGGCCAGGGTGATGGCGCCGAGCGATTCCGGCTCATCGGTTTCGCCATCGCCCAGGAAGGCCCATACCTTGGAGTCGGAAGGCTTCTTCAGTCCGCGATCCTCGAGATAGCGGATGAAGCGGGCATGGTAGATAGCCATGATGGGGCCGAGCCCCATGGAAACGGTGGGAAACTGCCAGAAGTCCGGCATTAGCCAGGGATGCGGATAAGAAGAGAGGCCGCCGCCGGGCTTGAGCTCGCGCCGGAAGTTCTCCAGGCGCTGGACCGGGAGGCGTCCCTCGAGGAAGGCGCGGGCGTAGATACCGGGGGCAGCGTGGCCCTGGAAGTAGATGACGTCGCCGTCATGGTCGGCCGTACCGGCGCGGAAGAAATGGTTGAAGCCTACCTCGTAGAGCGTGGCGGCGGAGGCGTAGGTAGAGATGTGGCCTCCTATACCCTCCTCGAGGCGGTTGGCGCGCACGACCATGGCCAGTGCGTTCCAGCGGACCAGGCTCTTGATGCGGCGTTCGACCTCCTGCGAGCCGGGGAAGGGCGGCTGCTTTCCCACCGGGATGGTGTTGCAGTAGGGAGTGGTGGCGGTGAAAGGGAGCTTGATGCCACGTTCCTCGGTGTGGGCCCGGAGATGCTGGAGCAAGCGGCCGGCGCGCTCGGGGTTGCCGTTCTGAAGAATGTAGTCGAGGGAGTCGAGCCACTCGCGAAGCTCAACCGCATCGAGCTCAGTCATCTGGTTGGAAGATTTTTCCGACATCGTCGCTCACCCCAAGAATCCGAGCCGCAGAAAGAAACCGTTTCCAAAGTCTAGCACCCAAAACCGCGCGCCGCCGGAAGCCAAACCTATTCATTATCGCAAAAAGTGGAAGCGGCGCGGGCTTTGCGGTAACGAGCGGCGAGATTATGCTAGGGGCGCTCCCAAGGAGAGCATCCATGACCAAACGATCTGCAGTGCTGATAGTTCTCGCTATGGCGCTGGTTGGCGCAAGTCTCGCGGCGGACGACAAGAAATCCGAGCCGGGACCGGTGACCTCGACCGTCAAGGCGCTGCTGGAACGCAACACCAAGAACATCGTGGCCGCGGCGGAGGCGATGCCGGCGGACAAGTACAGCTTCAAACCCACGGCAGACCAGATGACCTTTGCGCACCTGGCGGTGCATACGGCTGAAGCCAACTATTTTTTCTGCTCCAAGATCGCGGGCGAAGCGCAGCCGGAACTGAAGACAAAAGACACCGATGCGAAAGAGAAACTGGTGGAGGAGATGAAGGCATCGTTCGCGTACTGCGGAACGGCGCTCGAGAAGATGGACGATTCCAAGCTGGGGGACTCTGTGGCCTTTGGCCAGCAGCAGCGGCCGCGGGCAGCGGCGGTGATCGGGGCAGCAACGAACTGGGCTGACCACTACGGCATGGCGGCGATGTACCTGCGGCTGAACGGGGTGCTGCCGCCGACGGCGCAACCCAAGAAGTAGGAGGGCGCTTCGGACGCGCCCTTTCCGCAATGACGCCGATGAAATCAGGGCGAGTGGCGGCCGTCCCGGTTCGCTGGTTAGCGTCCCCCCAAATGGGACGACCGCGCATTTGCCCGGAGTTCAGTGTGGCTGCGGAGCGTTACAGCGCGTTTGCAGGGATGTAAATTTTACGTGAAAGGGCCCCTGCCGAGAAACAGGAGCTAATTCCCTGCCGAGTTCTGCTCGCGCAGCCACTCGAGGATGAGCGGACCAACGGTCTCGCTGAACTTGCCACCCTCGCCGCGGAACACCTTCTCCTGGCTCTCGTAGACGTTGAAGCTGTGGTTCGTCTTGGGAAGCATGACGTAGCGGCCGGCTCCGGGACGATTCTTGTTCACCAGGGCGGCGAAGGCCTGGTGGTCGTCGGCGCTCATGAACCAGTCGTATTCCCCGTAGATGGAGAGCGTAGGTACGCTGACCTTTGACCACTCGCCGGCGATGTTGAGGTCCTGAAGCTGGTGGTAGAACGCGGCAGCGCGACCGTACTGGTGCTCAGGAGCGTCATACCAGAGGCCCGCGAGATGGGGCTTGCGGTGGATGACTTCTGCCGGCGTGAGCTTCTGGTTGTAGTAGGCACTGTAGAACTCGGAATAGCCACGGAGCTTTTCGGTGATGTCGCCGGGGCTTTGGCCCATCAGGGCGAGGCGGCGGCGCTCGAGTTCGAGCATGTGCTCCAGCCAGGTCTTGGCCCATCCTCCGGAAACGACGTAGCCGCGCACACCGGCATGGTTGCCGATGAGGGGAGCGTACGCGGCGCCGTTGCTGTCGCCGAAGATGTAAATGCGCTCGGGGTCCACGTAGTCGAGGGCCTTGAAGGTGCGCATGGCGGCGCGGTAGCCGGCCAGCTCCGTCTGAAAGTCAGCCTGGCTGCAGTGACCCTCGCTGTCGCCCATGCCCGGTTTGTCCATGCGCATCACAACAAAGCCGGACTGCGTGATGAGAATGTCGAGAAGCTTCTCGATGCCGCCCTTGGGACCGACAGGAACCTCCACCGAGTCACAACTGAGCCAGCCGGCGAGGAAGAGACCGGGCAGGCGGCCGGTGACGTTCTTCGGCTTGGTGATGATGGTGCGGAAGCGGAGGCCGTTCTCTGAAAGCACCGAATCGTAGGTGACATCAATGCCGGGGAAGGTCTGCAGGGGCATGGGCGGGAGTGTGACGGTGCGCTCGAAGGTCTGGCCGTCGCGCAGGACTTCGAGACGCGCCGTGTCACCGCCGCGCAAGGCGACGAACGCCCGGTCGTAGGCCAGCGGGCTGTCCAGCAAAGTGCCGTTGACGCGCAGGATGACATCGCCACGGCGCAGGCCGGCCTGGGCAGCGACGGTGCCTTCATCGACGCGACCTACAGGCGCACCGGCCCTTTTGTCCGGCGGATCTACGGCAGCGCCGAACCAGGCGTGGCGTTGGAGGCCACCGATCTTGACGTCGGCTTCGGCGGCGAACGCGGTAATGGCACAGGCAAGGGCGACGACTAGAACTGGCACGACTTGTTTACGCATGCGTAGTCTCCGGTCAGGGGTGAGAATCGTTGGTGGTTTGATCCTTCATGAAGCTGGTGATGAGCGCCACGGAACCAGCGCGTCGGATGCGAATCACTGGCTTACTCCGTAATTCCACCAGTGGGTGCGGGCCGGCCTGGGCTGCGCGCGCTGGATGAGGTCGCGGCGCTGTTCGTCGGTATGGCAGATGAAGCAGCTTCGCTGGCCGAATCCGGGCAGGTCGGACACCATCACGTAGGCCTGGCCGGCGGTGCCCCAAGTGAGCATCTTGAGATCGCCGGGGGCCAGGGAACGGAAGGCGATGTCCTTAGAGAAGATTCCGGGGTGCGGCGCGTCGCCGAGGTCCTGAAGGCGCGCGGTGAGCACCGTGACGTGATGCTCGTCCACGCGGTAAGCGAGCACGGCTACTTCGACGCCGCCGACGACGATGCGGCGCGCTCCCACCGGGCGATAGTGCGCGGCCTCCGCCACCGGGCGCGTGAGCGCCAGGCTGGCATGAAGCTGGGTGTTTCGCTCCACCCACTGCCGCAGGTCGAGCGGGTCGTGGGCGAAGTAGTCCAGACTTTCTTCGCCGGAAACCAGGGCCCGATGCTGGGAGAGCGCGGCCGACTCCAGCGTGGTGAGAGGCGCAGACGCGATGGTGACCTGCAGCGGATCCCGCAGGCGGTAGTACCAGAGAACGGCAAGCGAAGCGAGGACGAACACCGCGGCGGTGGCAGCGAGCGGAAACGGCCGAAACGTCAGTCGCGGGATACGGGAAATCGAAGCTGGAACATCCAGGCGGCGCTCGACCCGCTCCCAGAGCTCAGCCGGCGCGGCGGCCAGCGGAAGTTGCCGGGCGAGCAAGACTCCGAGGCGAACCTGTTCCAGTTCCTGTCGGCAGCGTTCACATGCCGCAAGGTGCCGACGAACGCGTTCTGCATCCCGGGGAGAAATTTCGCCGTGGCAGTAGGCGGAGAGCAGACGCGAAACGTGGCGATCAAACATTGCTGCCCTCCGCAGGAAATTCACTACGCAAGTGCGAGAGCCTGCGGGCCAGGAGCTTGTGGGCGCGGTTCAAGCGAGATGCGACGGTGCCCTTGGAGCAGCCGAGGGCGTCCGCAATCTGGTCATAGGAGAGGCCTTCGACATAGCGGAGCAAGATAAGCAGGCGCAAGCGAGGGGCGAGATGAGCGACGGCGGCCTCCACCGCCGCGGAGACTTCCGCGCGAATCGCCGTCTTCTCCTGGGAATCGGACGGGCTCATGAAGACGTCCCGCAAAGGCAACCAGCGACGTCGGCGACGGTGCTCGTCCATGCAGGCGTTGGCCACCAAGCGGTAGAGCCAGGTGCCGAAGTCGGAGCCGAAACGGAACTGGCGGATGGCATGGAAGAGCTTGACGAAGACCTCCTGGGTGACGTCGGCGGCCACGGCGCTGTTGCCAGAGAAATGCAGCGCGATGGAGTACACACGGTCACGGTAGACCTCGAAGAGCACACGAAAGGCTTGCCGGTCCCCGCCCTGGCAGGCGCGGAGGAGTTCGACGTCCACCTGCTGAGCGCCGAGAGTCCCGGTTTTCACACGCCCATTAGACGTGAGAGTGGGGGCGTTTCTTCCGGATTTTTGAGCGCGGGCAGGATGCCTGCGCGCCATGCGGCGAGCATCCTTCCCAGCAAGTCAAGAGGGACCCGAAGACGCCGGCGTTACTCGCCCTCGCTCGCCAGGAAGACGGCACCGAGCGGGGGCAGGTTGAGACCGACGGAGAAGGGACGGCCATGCCAAGGGATGAGTTCCGCGGTCACGCCGCCGTAGTTGCCCCAGCCGCTGCCGCCGTAATGGGCGGAATCGGTGTTCAGGACCTCCTGCCAAAGGCCCGCGTGAGGCACGCCGATGCGGTAGCTGCCGCGGGGTACGGGTGTGAAGTTGCACGCCACCAGAACGAGCCGTCCGGTGGAGCGCGCCCGGCGTACAAGGGTGACGATGGACTGATCCGAGTCGCTGGCGTCGACCCACTCGAAGCCCCAGGGATCGCAGTCCAGTTCGTGCAAGGCTGGGTACTCGCGATAGAGGCGGTTGAGGTCGGCGACCAGCCGCTGCACGCCCCGGTGACGGTCGTACTGGGCCAAATGCCAGTCGAGGCTGCGGTCGTGATTCCACTCGTCCCACTGCGCGAACTCGCCGCCCATGAATAGCAGCTTCTTGCCGGGCTGGGCGTACATGTAGGCAAACAGCAGGCGGAGATTGGCGAAGCGCTGCCAGTCGTCGCCGGCCATGCGGCCCAGAAGCGAGGACTTGCCGTGGACGACCTCGTCATGCGAAAGCGGCAGAACGAAGTTCTCGGTGAAAGCGTACAGCATGCGGAAGGTCAGATCGTTATGGTGATACTTGCGGTGGACGGGATCGTGACTGAGGTAGCGCAGCGTGTCATGCATCCAGCCCATGTCCCATTTCAATCCGAAGCCCAGGCCGCCGACGTACGTGGGCCGCGAAACCATGGGCCAAGCGGTGGATTCTTCCGCGATGACCTGGACGTCGGGATGCTCGCGGTACACGTCTTCGTTGAAGCGACGGAGGAAGAGAAGGGCGCCGAGGTTCTCGCGCCCGCCGAAAATGTTGGGCACCCATTCGCCATGCTTGCGCGAGTAGTCCAGATAGAGCATGGAGGCGACCGCGTCCACGCGCAGGCCGTCGATGTGGTAGCGGTCCAGCCAGAGGAAGCCGGAGCTCATCAGGAAGCTGCGAACCTCGTGGCGCTCGTAATTGAAGATGTAGCTGGACCAGTCGGGATGGTAGCCCTGGCGCGGATCGGCGTGCTCAAAAAGATGGGTGCCGTCAAAGTAGGCGAGGCCGTGCTCATCGCTCGGGAAGTGAGAAGGCACCCAGTCGAGGATGACCCCGATGCCGCGCTGGTGCAGATGGTCAACGAGGTACATGAAGTCCTGGGGTGTGCCGTAGCGGCTGGTAGGCGCGAAGTAGCCGGTCACCTGGTAGCCCCAGGATCCGTAGAACGGATGCTCCATGACGGGAAGGAACTCGACGTGCGTGAAGCCCATGGCCAGGACGTAATCGGCGAGGCGAGGTGCCAGCTCACGGTAGCTGAGCCAGCGATTGCCCTCTGCGGGCACGCGCATCCAGGAACCGAGGTGCACCTCGTAGGTGGCCAAAGGCGCCTGGAGGGAGTTGCAGGCGCGGCGTTGCTCCATCCATTCGCGGTCGTTCCATTGGTAGTCGAGGTCCCAAACGATGGAAGCCGTCTTGGGAGGCGTTTCGTGGTGAAGGGCGAAGGGGTCCGCCTTGTCCACGCGGTAGCCGTGATGGCGAGAGACGATGTGGAACTTGTACTTCTCGCCCCGGCTCAGGCCAGGAACAAAGCACTCCCAGATGCCGGACTGGCCACGCGAGTGCAGAGGATGTGAAGAGCGGTTCCAGCCGTTGAAGTCGCCGGCGACAAAGACCTGCTCGGCATTGGGTGCCCAGACGCCGAAGCCGACCCCCGCGACCCCATCCACCATGCGTACGTGGGAGCCGAGCTTTTCGTAGAGGCGGTGGTGTGTGCCCTCGTTAAACAGGTAGAGGTCGTCAGCGGTCAGGCCGGAGACGTCATGGCGGATGGCGGACTCTACGGGCGTATTGGTCCGGCCGCTGGGCACTTACGACTTGTAACAGGCACAGGGACCGCGGCGCAACCACGGCAGGGCTACATGCGCTCCAAACGGGAGACGCGACGGGGTCCCGAACCCTCGACGCGCAGGCGGAGCTTGTGCTCCACGCTCTCAAAGGGCATGAGCAGCAGGAAGCGCAGAATGAAAGCGCCCACGCCCAGAATCAGCAGCATGAAGTTCCATCCGCCGGAAACCAGGCGGACCGTAAAGACGCGGTCCACCAGTTGCATAACGGGAACGACAACGGCCCGCATGAAGGTCATCAGGAACGTACCTTCGATGGCCTGCTGGCGGATGATGCCGCCGCCGACCACGAAGTAAAGCAGGTAGGCCAGAGGCAGGCTGAGCAAGGCCAGCGAAAGGAAAATGCGCGTCGCCCTTACCGCCTTGTACATGGCCTTGGCTTTGGGGTCCGGAGGAGCCGCTTCGGCCGGGGCACCCCACGTCATCGCCCCGGAAGAGGCCGGGCGGGTAGCGTAACCGGTGGCACGGGCGCCCGAGGGCGGGCGGATGTCGCCACTGCCCAAACCGGTGGCGGCGTCGTAGCCTCCAGCCCCGGCATATGCCGGATTCGTTCCCACGATGGCCGTGGGCATGATCTGCTCTCCGCCCATCCAGGCAGCCTGAATCGCCTTCAGTCGGGAGAGCACCTCACTGGCCTCGGGACGGAAGTCGCGGTTCTTGTTCAGGCACTGGTGGATGAGGCGCTCGAGTTCGGGCGGAACGTCCGGGTTCAGGCGATAGACCGGGGTGGGCTCGGAATCGAGCACACGGGCCAGCGTAGCCTGGGGCGTGGGAGCATCGAAGGGCATGGCGCCGGTAGCCATCTCGTAAAAGACCACGCCCATGGAAAAGATGTCGGAGCGCACATCCACTTCCTTGCCCATGGCCTGCTCGGGCGACATGTGGCTGACGGTGCCGATGACCAAGCCCGCCTGGGTCTTGTACACCGTAACGTCATCCGGATTCGCCGATTCGGCCTCACGCATCTTGGCCAGACCGAAGTCCAGGATCTTCACCTGGCCGCGAGTGGTGACCATGATGTTCTCGGCCTTGAGGTCACGATGAATGACGCCCTTCTCATGGGCCAGGGCGATGCCATCCATGGTCTGGATGCCGACATCGAAAAACTGGTCGATGGGGATGGGCTTACCGCTGAGGATCTTCTTGAGCGTCTTCCCTTCCACGAACTCCATCACGATGTAGCGGGTATCCCCCTCCACGCCGAAGTGATGGATGGTGACGATGGAAGAGTGCTGCAGGCGGGAGGCAGCCTTGGCCTCGCGCAGGAAGCGAGCCAGAGAACCGGGATCGGCGCTGTCGGTGGCCAGGAGGGTCTTGATGGCGACCGGGCGGTCGAGCTCGGTGTCGAAGGCCTTGTACACGACACCCATCCCGCCGGCGCCTAACTTCTGCTCGATGCGATAGTTACCGAACTGCGTACCAATCATGGTTGGCAGGGCCAATCTGGGCCGCGGCAAAAGCACACGGCACACCAGAATCCTGATGGGAAACCGAGCGGCAGTATAACAGAGGCAATGACGGGGCTGCTTGCGCAATCGGAGCCGAACAAGCAGCATCGGCCTTGGCAGCATTAATATGAAGCGGACAGGCGAAGGCCCGGATGGAAGCACAAATCAAATTGGGGCGCGTGCGCGGCATTGAGATCGGGCTGCACTACAGCTGGGTGATCATCGCGCTGCTGATCACGTTCTCGCTGGCCAACTATTTCCGTACACAGAATCCGGCCTGGAGTCCGAGCACGGTGTGGCTGTCCGCCATCACCACGGCGCTGCTGTTCTTTGCCGCCATCGTGACCCATGAACTGGGACACTCGGTGGTGGCGATGGCGCGCGGCCTGCCGGTACGGTCGGTGACACTGTTTGCGCTGGGAGGTGTGGCGCGCATCGACAAAGACGCCACCGACGCCAAGACCGAGTTTTGGGTGGGGATCGCCGGGCCAATCACCAGCATCCTGATCGGAAGCCTGTGCCTGGGACTGAGCCGGCTGCTGGGGTGGACACCGGGCGGCAGCCTGGCCTCACCGCCCATTGCGGTGCTGGTGTGGCTGGGGTACATCAACCTGGCGCTGGCAGCGTTCAACATGATTCCCGGGTTCCCGCTGGACGGCGGACGAGTGCTGCGCGCTCTTCTTTGGTGGGGAATGGGAAATGCCGACCGGGCCACACGAGCCGCGGCTCGCGCCGGCCAGGCAGTTGCTTTGGCGTTCATCGTCATGGGGCTTCTGCGTTTTTTTGCCGGTTCGGGATTCGGCGCGCTGTGGATGGCGTTCGTCGGCTGGTTCCTCCTGGACGCAGCCACGGCCAGCCTGGCGGAGCGCGAAACCATGGCCTTGATCCGAGGAGTGCGCGTGGGCGACGTCATGTCGCGGGACTGCTTGACCGTCTCCGGAGCAACCAGCCTGCAGAGCTTCGTGGATGACTATCTTCTGCGGAGCGGACGGAGATGCTTCGTGGTCGAGGAGCAGGGACAGATGTCCGGTTTGATCACAGCCAATGAAGTGCGGCGGGTGGAGCGTGAGCTCTGGACACAAACCACGGTGCGGGATGCGATGCGACCCATGAGCCAGCTGCGCGTGGTTTCTCCCCAAACCCCGGCTGCGGACGCGCTGGAATTCATGCGCCGGGAGGACGTCAACCAGTTGCCGGTGGTCTCGGACGGAAAACTCATGGGAATCTTTTCCCGCAGCGAGCTGCTGCAACTGCTGCAGGCGAGGGCGGAACTGCGGATGTAACCCGCGTCTGCGCCGACCACAGGGCGCAGGACAGCACCGTCGCCACATCGCTTACTCGTAGCGCAGGGCTTCGATGGGGTCGAGGTTGGCGGCCTTCCAGGCAGGATAGATGCCGAAGACCAGGCCGAACCCTCCAGCCAGCAGCAAGGCAGCCATGATCCAGAACAGGGACATCTGAGCCGGCAGCGACTCCCAGAGGAAACGCACGCCGTAGGTGATGATAGCGCCGCCCAGGATCCCCAAGACGCCTCCCACCCCGGAGAGCAGGATGGCTTCGGTGCTGAACTGCAGGAGGATGTCCGCCTTGCGGGCGCCGATGGCCTTGCGTACGCCGATCTCGCGGGTGCGCTCGGTCACCGAGACCAACATGATGGTCATGACGCCGACACCGCCCACGATCAGAGCCACGCTGCCCACGGCGAACAGGAAGATGAAAAGGCCGCCGGTGATCTGATCCCAGACCTGGGTGATGGAATCCTGGGTGAAGACGGCGAAGTTGTCGGGCTCGTTGGGGCGCAGATGACGGCGGCGGCGCAGGAGGTCGCGCATCTCGTCCTTGGCCTTGGGGATGTCCTCTCGCGAAGTGGCCTTGACGCTGATCCAGTGATCCTTCAGCTCGGGGTGCAGTTTTCGGAAGGTGGAAAGCGGGAAGAAGACGATGTTGTCTTCCGGATTGGAACCCGAACCTAGCACGGTCTTGCGGGGCGCGGCCACTCCGACTACCTGGAACATCTGTCCTTCAATGTTGATCTCGCGGCCGAGAGCAGCACGGGTGTCGAACAGGGTCTTGGCGGTCTCGGAGCCGAGCACGATGACGGGCGAGTGATTCTCCTCATCGAACTCGCTGAACCAGCGGCCCTCCTGCATGTTGAGGTCAAAGACTTCCTTCACCGAGGGCGTGTCGCCCTCGAGGATGACGTTCTTGGCGCGGCGGTCCCCGTACTTCACTACGTAGGAACCGACGCCGAACTCGGGGAGGAACTTGCGCACGCCGGCGGTAACGTACTTGACGTGGGGCAGGTTTTTCATGGCCTCCGCATCCTCGAGCGAGAGTGGCTTGCGCGTTCGCCAGCCTTCGGGCGCCCGGCCGAAGGTGAAGACATCGAGATGGAAGGCCATGACAATGTTGGAGCCCATCTCGGCAATCATGCCGCTGACGTTGGAGTTGAGCGCGTTCACTACCGAGGAAACGGCGATCACCAGCATGATGCCGATGGCGATGCCGAGCACCGCGAGGCCGGAGCGGACCTTGTTCTTGCGCAAAGTCTCCAGCGCCATGCCTGCGTTTTCTGCGAATTCGGACCGTTGGAACATTCGTCTCCTTAGAGCTCAAAGCGCAGCGCGACGATGGGGTCGAGTCGGGCGGCACGGGCGGCAGGGTAGACGCCGAAAAAGACACCCACGGCCGCGGCCACGAGGACGCCCGCGGCGATGGCCCAGCGAGGTACGGCCGAGGGCATGCCTACCAGCAGGGTGACCGTCTTGGCTACCACAACGCCGAGCACAACACCGATGACGCCGGCCACCAGTTCGATGGTCACGGCTTCGATGAGGAACTGCATCAGGACGTCGATGCGCCGGGCGCCGAGCGCTTTGCGCACTCCGATCTCGCGCGTTCGCTCGGTGACCGCCATCAGCATGATGTTCATGATGACGATGCCGCCGACGATGAGCGAGATGGAAGCCAGGATGGTGACGACCAGGAAGACGGTGCTCGATATGTTGGACCAGATGTTGAGGAAAGTCTGGTTGGTATCGGCCTCGAAGCTGTCAGGTTGGCCGGGCAGGTCGTGGCGCCGGGCGCGCAAGATGACACGGGCCTCATCTACGGCGCGTTCGAGATCGGCACCTACGTCGTAGGCCTTGATCCAGACGCGGACACTGCGGCGGGCTCCGTATTGACGCATCCAGGAGGTGAGAGGGATGGCGACCCAGTTGTCGCGGCTCTGACCCAGGGAGGAACCCTCCTTCTTGCCTACGCCGATCACCGAGTACTCCCGGCCATCGACACGGATCAACTTGCCGAGCGGATCGCCGGGACCGAGAAGATTCTCGTAGATTTCGTGACCCACAACGGCGACGTGGGCACCGGCGCGTTCATCGGCTTCGGTGAGGGGCCGGCCGAGGATGAGGTCGAGGTCGTAAATGCGGCCCATGGAGGCCGTCCAGCCGCGAATCCCGGTGCTCTCGCTGTCGCGGTCGGCGTATTTCACATCGCCACTAAAGTGGCCGATGGACGCGCCCACGATCTTGCAGGAACGGCACTGGTCGCGCACGGCTTCGAAGTCCTCGTAGGTGATGTCTTTGCGGCGCTGCGCCTCCAGCCACTGTTCCACGTTGGTGATGACGTTGGAGCTCTTGTTGATAATGATGACGTCGGCGCCCAGGTTGAAGACCTTCTCCGCCATGTAGCGGTTCAAGCCTTCGGTGAAAGTGACCACGGCAATGACCGCGGCCACGCCGATCACCGTGCCCAGGAGCGTGAGCACGCTGCGCAGCTTGTTTGCCCACAGGGAAAGCAGGGCGATGCGAATGGCTTCCAGCGTGTTCATGGGGATTACAAATGTAGCTACGGAAGTGTAGCAAACAGCGTTCCAAGGCCTGGTTTTTTGCCGGGATGAAGCGCCGCGAAATGGCCGTATAATGAAAGTGTAGGCAAACGGGCCGGACGGTCGCTTCGGCGCGGCGCAAGCTGCGCCGGGGAGGAAAGTCCGAACTCCGAAGAGCAGTGTGCCGGATAACGTCCGGGAGGCCGGGTTCAAACCCGTCCGACGGAAAGTGCCACAGAAAACATACCGCCCGCTTCGGCGGGTAAGGGTGAAAAGGTGCGGTAAGAGCGCACCGCCCGGGCAGCAATGCACGGGGCAGGGCAAACCCCACACGGAGCAAGACCAAATAGGGGAGGAGTTTCGCGGCTTACGCCGCGGGCACGTGCCGGCTCGGCGCGCCAGAACTCCCGGGTAGGTCGCTAGAGCCGGACAGCAATGTCCGGCCCAGAGGAATGACCGTCCCGCCGGCTACGGCCAGCGGACAGAATTCGGCTTACAGGCCCGTTGCTACTGCGCCCTCCTTTCCGCGATGAGCGGGAAGGAGGGCTTCAAGTTTCTGCGGCTGGGTCTTTCGCAACGTGCGCTCAGGATTTCGGCGCGCGGCTCAGACGTCGCGCAAACGCCTCAGCTTCGGATTCTAGGCGGCGCGGGCACGTCGAGCATTCACTTCCTCGTAGATCTCAATCAAACGCGCCACCGAAGTCTCCCAGGAAAAGCGTTGAATCTGTTCGTAGCCGCGTTGCTTCAGGCGCTCACGCAGGGGCTGGTCCACGAGGGCGCGATGCAAGGCGCGCATGATCTCGAAGACGTTTTCCGGATTGACGAGCACGGCGGCATTGCCCACGACTTCCGGCAGTGAAGACACGTTCGAAGTGACCACCGGCGTACCGTGGGCCATGGCCTCCAGCGGCGGCAGGCCAAAGCCTTCATAGAGCGACGGAAAGACGAAGACCTTGGCGGCATCGTAGAAGGTGCGCAGCACTTCGATAGGTACGAAGCCCAAGAAGCGCACGTCGTGCTGCACGCCGCTGCGGATGACAGTGCGGCGCAGGTCGGGGTGCTGGGACAAATCGTCGCCGATGATGATGAGCTTGAGGTCGGGAAGCTTGCCATCCTTCTTGAGCTCAGTCTTGAGGGCAGAAAAGGCCTCGATGAGACGCACGATGTTCTTGTGCGGCTTGATGTTGCCGGCATAAAGCAGGAACGGGTAGTGCACCTGATAACGCTCGGCAATGACCTGCCGTTCGGCGCCGGTGGCGTGCCCCAGGCGGAAGCGGCCATCGATGGCGTTGTAGAGCACCTCGATCTTCTCCTCCGGGATGCCGAACAGGCGCATGATGTCGTGGCGAGTGAAATCGGAGACAGCCACGATGCGGTCGGCGTGACGGAGCACGCGGCGTGTGAGATAGGTGCGCAGGAAACGCTGCAGCGCAGAGCGGTCGGGACGGCGACTCATGTAGGTGAAGAGGTCGTGCACCGTGACGATGTAAGGACAAGGAATGGAGCGGGGGCGCCAGAACAGATGCGGCACATGCACCAGCTCGCACCCATAGAGGCGCACCACCTCCTGGAACTCGAAATAATTGCGCGCCGATTGCTCGGGCGGTAATGCCTCGGTCAGGAAATTTGCAGGAAGCGGACCGATCTCCTCAAAGCCCTGGGGACGGCCGATGAGGACGTACTGGTTGCGCTGGTCCAGGCGAGCCAGCGTCTGAACCACATTGCGGATGTAGGTGCCGATGCCGAAACTGCGCAGGCGGCGGATGTCGAAAGCGATCTTCAAGATTCAGTTGCCGTGGCCGGTTGCCAGTTGCCAGTGTAGCGCGGAGGGAGGGGAAGAAAGGCAGATCCCTCGCTGCGCTCGAGATGACAATCCCCAAAGCGGAGTCAGGGAGCTGGCGCGGGTTGGGCGGCGCGGGCGCGACGTTCGGCGTAGAGCGGGAAGGCTTCGCAGAGTTCCAGCACCTGGCGGCGCACTTTGGCCAGCACGGCGGCATCGGAGCGGTTATCGAGCGACTGGGCGATCCAGCGGCCGATCTGGCGCATTTCCCCTTCCTTCATGCCGCGCGTAGTCACTGCCGGTGTGCCGATGCGAATGCCGCTGGGCTTGAGCGGCGGATTGGTATCGAAGGGTATGGCGTTCTTGTTCACCGTAATGCCGGCTTCGCCCAACGCCTTTTCCGCTTCACTACCCAGCATGCCCCGGGAGAAAACGTCCACCAGCATGAGGTGCGTGTCCGTTCCTCCGGAGATGACGCGGAAGCCTTCGGTGGAGAGCGTCTCCGCCACCACCTTGGCGTTGGAAACAATCTGGCGCGCGTAGTCGCGGAAGCCGGGCTGCATGGCTTCCTGGAAACAGACTGCCTTGGCCGCCATGATGTGAACCAGCGGGCCACCCTGCATGCCGGGGAACACGGTCTTGTCGATGGCGGCGGCGAACTCCGCTTTGGAAAGAATCATGCCGGAGCGTGGGCCGCGCAGCGTCTTGTGAGTGGTGGAGGTGACGATCTGAGCGTGCGGGACCGGCGAAGGATGCACGCCTCCGGCAACCAGTCCGGCGAAGTGCGCCATGTCTACCAGGTAGAGAGCGCCTGCCTTGTCCGCAATCTGGCGCATGCGCGCGAAGTCGATGATGCGCGGGTACGCGCTGCCGCCGCCGATGATCAGCTTGGGTTTCTCCTGCAGTGCGAGCTTCTCGAGTTCGTCGTAGTCGATGGTTTCCGTCTCGCGCGTGACACCGTAAGGGACGATGCGATAGGTCTTGCCGGAGAAGTTCAGATGGTGCCCGTGCGTGAGGTGGCCGCCGTGCGCCAGATTCAGGCCGAGAATGGTGTCGCCGGGCTGCAGCACCGCAGCGTAAGCGGCCATGTTGGCCTGGGAACCGGCATGCGGCTGGACGTTGGCGTGCTCGGCGCCGAAGAGCTGCTTGGCACGGTCCCGGGCGAGGTTTTCGACGACGTCCGTGAACTCACAGCCGCCGTAGTAGCGCCGGCCGGGGTAGCCCTCGGCATATTTGTTGGTGAACACCGAACCCATGGCCTCCAGCACGGCCTCGCTGACGAAGTTCTCCGAGGCGATAAGTTCCAAACCTTCGTGCTGGCGCCGCGCTTCGGCGTCGATGGCAGCGGCGGTTTCCGGGTCGGTCTGTGAGAGGGGGCGGGACATCCAGTCGGAGTTCATGAAGGCGCTCTTGGCTCTTGGCGGTTGGCTCTTAGCTACTAGCTCCTAGCTTCTAGCTGGAAGTTGAAGATCGCACGGTGCGGATGCCTAAACCAAACCAGAATCACTTCTTTTCCGCCAGCAGTTCTTCCTTCTCGATCTGAGCGATCTTTTCCACGCGGCGCTGGTGGCGGCCGCCGGCAAAGGGCGTGGCCAGCCACTTCTCCACCAGCTTCAAGGCCGTGGACGGGTCGAGCGTGCGCGCGCCAAGCGCGAGCACATTGGCGTCGTTATGTTCGCGGCTGACCTGCGCCTCGTACTCCGAGGTGACGTGCGCGGCGCGCACGCTCGGCACCTTGTTGGCAGCCATGGCCATGCCGATGCCGCTACCGCACACCAGGATTCCGAGATCGGCGCGGTGGGCGGCGACTTCCTCGGCTACCTTGCGGGCATAGTCGGGATAGTCGACGGAATCGGCGGAGTTCGTGCCCTGGTCGTGGACCTCGAAGCCGCGACCGGCCAGCAGCTTGCGGATCTCCTCCTTGAGCTCGTAGCCCGCATGGTCGGCACCGACGGCGATCCTCATGCTGTGATTCTACCGTGCCGGGCGGCGTTGCCGATACTGGAGAGCTTGCCCGGCGCGGAGTTTCGCACGATAATCACGCTCCGGAACTTTCCGGGCGAGGTGCACCATGGCTGCCGCGACTCCGGCCGCGCAGGGCTACAAGTACATCCAGTTCGACACGTCGAGCTACGTGGCGCGACTGACACTCCATAATCCACCGCACAACGTCCTGACGGTGCCGTTGATGACGGAGGCGGCCGAGGCGATCGAAAGTCTGAACGGACGCAGCGACGTCAAGGCCATCCTGCTGACGTCGTCGCAGAAGCTGTTTTCGGCGGGCATCGGGCTGGAAGACTCCAAGCCCGACCGCGTGTTCCAGACGCTGGACGCGTTCAACCGCGTGTTCACGGCCATCGGCGAGATCTCGAAGCCGCTCATCGTAGTGGTGAACGGCCCGGCCATCGGCGCGGGCTCGGAGCTGGTGGCCTTCGGGGACATGGTGATCGCCACACCGAAGGCGTCGTTCGCGCAGCCAGAAGTAAAGCTGGGCATCTTCCCGCCTTTTGCCGCGGTCATGCTGCCGCAGCTCATCGGTCCCAAGAAGACGTACGAGTTGATCCTGACCGGCGAGCGGATGACTGCGGAAGACGCGCTGCGCATCGGGTTCGTGAACAAGGTTGTACCGGAAGCGGAGCTGGAGAAAGTCATGAATGAGGTGCTGGCGCGAATCGGCGAGTTCTCCGGCCCGGTGCTGGAGATGACCAAGAAGGTGATCGGCAGCGCCATGGGCCTGCCGCTGGCTGAAGCCATGAAGAAATCGCACGACATCTACCTCAACCAGTTGATGGCGCTGGAGGACGTGCAGGAAGGCCTGCGGGCGGTGGTGGAAAAGAGAAAGCCGGTTTGGAAGAACAAGTAGTTCCCAGTTCTCGGTTCTCAGTTATCCGGAGGCGCGCGATGAGCGCGCCTTTTCCTTTCTTCAGCCGAAAGCATGCTCCAGAAACGACGCGATGTAGTACGCGTCGAGGTACTTGTAGGGGACCTCGCCGGTGGTGTAGTGGCCGCAGGGAAGGACACGAACGGTGAGATCGAGGCTGCGGCGGCGGAACTCGGCGATGATGGCTTGGGAGACCTCGGGCAGGAAAGTGAGGTCGTGGGTGGCATAGACGATGAGCGAGCGCTTGGGCGGCTGCTCCGCGAACTTCTCAAAGTAGGAACTGGGGCTGATGGCAGACCACAGGCCGCGCAGGCGTTCCAAGGTGACATCGGCGGGGATGGCGGCGCGAATGTGACGGGTGGACTGGCCGCTCCAGATGACGTCGGCAAAATGCAGCGAGGCGTGGTTGAAGACATTGACGCGCAGGCGGGGCTCGTGCGCCGTGGCCAGGAAAGCGTAGCAGGAACCCAGGCTGGTGCCGACCACGCCGAGCCGGTCGTAGCCCTGCTGTTCGAGCCAGTCGAGGCAGCAGCGGAGGTCGATGACGGCCTGGCGGGCCGCATCGATGGTGCGAGCCACGTTGGAGCTGACGGCGTAGTCGGCGCGCTCGGTCTCGGGCGGCTTGCGGACGTCGTGATACGGCAGGCTGAGCCGTAACGCAGCCACCCCGGCAAAATTCAGGATGCGGCAGAGTCCGTTGTGCCCTTCCGCATCCGAGTTCCATTGCGGCAGGACCACGACGGCCCGGCGGCCGCGGGCCGGGAACCAGCGCGCGCAGGCCAGGGTGTTTTCCGGATGGGGTGTGGATACGGGCGACGTGAAGCGGAGGAAGATGGCTTCCTTTCTTGCTGCTGGGCCGTTGCGGCGCTGTCCGTTGCCCGTAGGATGTTGTTCCGGGATGCGGCGCTCCAGGCGAAAGTCGGCGGGAGTGCGGTAGGAGAAGAAGGCGGCACTCTGGGCAACAATCCGCCGGTTGAGTTCGCGCAGAAGCTCTTCTTGGTCGATATTGCTAGCGTGCGGGTGGCCGTTAGCGAGCGGCCACCCGCGCGTCCACTCTAGACCGAGTTCAAATGGACGGACGACACGATTGGTGTCCCGCGTGGTGAGGCGGGTCTCCCAGTCATGCATCCAGCGGCGGTAGAGGCGGCGCATGGGAACTGTGACAGGCCGCGCCGAAGTGGCGCCGCATTCCTAATGCCACCGTCGCCTAGTCACACCTGCGGTCGAGTGGCTCATGGCCAATTGAACTCTACCTTGTCTCCTTTGTCGAGATTCACAGTGTAGGTCCCCGTCGGAAGGGTCGACCCCTGGTCGTTCTGGAGTGTGACCGTGATGGTCAATGGAAAGGGACAATTCCTGTACTCATCCCCGGCATCCCACTTGGTCTTCACCTTCTTTGTCTTGGTGGGAT
>DATIGQ010000060.1 GCA_035454605.1 Terriglobales bacterium | reverse complement strand
GACATCGGGCAGTATCTCAAGAAGACCTACGGAGAATAGGAGAGTACCGAGTACCGAGTACCGAGTACCGAGTACCGAGCACCAAGTACCCAGTACCGAGTCTGCCGAGGCTGCTTCCGGACAGCAGTCACCCCCTGAAGTGACGGGGCTCACTGAAGCGCTTCCTGAGGGCGTGGTCATCTAGCCGCATCGTTCCTGCCCCTTTTTCCAGGAGGCGCCTATGCGGCCTGTCTACATGATTGCGGGAGGCCTGACGAAGTTCCGCAAGGCCGAACCCCGCAAGTCGTTCCGGGTGATGGTGAAGGAAGCCTTCGACTACGCCATGCGCGACTGTCCCAAGCTCACCCGGGAGGTGATCGACGGCACGGTGGTCAGCTACTTCAGCGACCACTTCACCCGCCAACTCAAAGCCGGAGTGATGGCGGTGGACATGTGCGGCCTGGTGCCCAAGCCCACCATCCGGGTGGAAGGCGGAGGCGCCACCGGCGGTCTGTGCTTCCAGGAGGCCTGGCGGCACATCGCTTCCGGCTGGATGGACTGCGTGGTGGCCATGGGCTTCGAGACCATGTCGCATGTGAATACCTGGAAAGGCAACGAGTTCATCGCCCTGGCCAGCGATACCAACTTCGATTATCCGGTGGGCGGCTTCTACAGCGGCTACTACGCCATGATGGTGGTGCGGCACATGCACGAGTTCGGCACCACGGTGGAGCAGTTGGCCAAGGTGAGCGTGAAGAACCATCGCAACGCGCTGCATAATCCCTGGGCTCAGCACCACTACGACGTCTCGGTGGAGGACGTGCGCCGCTCGCCCATGGTGGCCTACCCGCTCACCATGCTGGACATCTGCACCATGTCGGACGGAGCGGCGGTGGCCATCCTGGCCAGCGAGAAGGTGGCGCAGCACTACTGTGAGAACCCGGTCCGGGTGCTGGGGGTGGGGATGGGCTCCGATGCCATGCGCATGGCCGACCGCCCGCAGAAAGACGTGGTCCTGCTCAAGCACGAGGACCCGCAATGGTACAAGGACCTGAAGTATCCGGGAGTGCACAGCTTCCGCGCCGGACGCATGGCGTGCAAGATGGCCTACGAAAAGGCCGGCATCGAAGATCCGCGCAAGGACCTGGATTTCGTCGAACTCCACGATGCCTACACCTCGAGCGAAATCCAGACCTATGAGGATATGGGACTGTGCCGTTATGGCGAGGGCGGCAAGTTCATCGACCAGGGTCATCCTGAACTGAGCGGCTCGATCCCGGTGAATCCCTCCGGTGGGTTGATCGCCTGCGGGCATCCAGTGGGCGCCACCGGCCTGATGCAAGCGGTGTTCGCCTTCTGGCAGCTCCAGGGAACCATCGCCAAGCACAACCACGGCGACGGCACCATCCAGGTGAAACAGAAGAGGGGCCGGATGCGGCGGCCGATGCGCGGCGCCATCCACAGCCACGCCGGGACCGGCACCTATGTGACCGTGAGCATCCTGGAAAGCACCAACTGGTCGGGACCGAAAGTCGCGTAAAGGAAAAGAGGAGGAAACCATGGCCAGCAAGGCGATGCGTAAGAAGCCGGCGCCGGCAGCGGTGGCCGGACCACCTCGTGCACTGCCCGCGTCCAAGCCCGTTTATGGCAAGGTGCGCCTGCCGGAGACCGACCAGGGCACGGTGGTCTTCGGCACCGATCCCCTGGTGGTGAAGGACCACTACGAGATCGACTATCTGCACAGCTACGCCGAGGATTCCCCCTTCTTTCTTGCCCTGGCACAAGGGAAGCTGCTGGGAAGCGAATGCACAGGCTGCGGCTACCGTTTCGCCACGCCCCGCGCGTACTGCATGGAATGCGGCGCGGCCACGCGCTGGTTCGAGCTGCCCCGCGAAGGCCGCGTACATACCTGGACCACCTGCCACTTCGGCTCGGAGGCTTTCCTGAAGGAGACGCCGTTCAACCTGGCCCTGATTGAGTTCGACGGCGTGAATACGCTGCTGCTCACACGGCTGGTGGGAGCCACAGAGCAGGAAATGCGCGTCGGCATGGCGGTGAAGGCCCGCTTCCGCAGGCTGGCGCAGTTCAAGCCCACCGACGTCTACTTCGTGCCCGCCGACCGTTAGAGACCGACGTCCCGTTCAAGTGCGTTCCGGAACCGGAACGCTGGGATGAAACGGCGGCGGCTTCATCCTACCTGTCCTATAATCCCGTTTTTATGCGCCGTCAGCCGCCAGCGCTGCTTCTTCTGACGATTGCGGTCGTCTTGTTGCTGACCGCCTCCCCCGCCGTCGGGGACACCATCTACTTCAAGAACGGGACCTCCATCGAGGTCGCCAACGCGCGTGAGATCGAGGGCTACGTCGTCTACAACGCCGGCAAGGAGGTGTACAAGGTCCCGCGCAGCCAGGTGGAGCGCATCGTCAAGAGCCGCCCGGCATTTTCGGACATCCAGGTGGAGAAAGTCCGCTCCGGGCAAGCGATCTCGATGCCCGCGGGTTCCGAGGATTTCTTCCGCACCGGGCCGCCGGGCGCCGGCAAGGCCGACTCAGCGGGGGAGCTTCCCGAAAGCGCAACCAAACCCACCGGTCAGGTTTCGGAACCCGAGCCGGTGCGGCTTTCGCCCAGCGAACTGGCGCAGATCGAAAAGCAGGCGCATCCGCTCCAGGCCGCCGGCGCCTACTTTTCCGCAGCGCGCTATGAGCTGGGCCAACAGAATCCCGAGCAGGCGCTGGCGTATCTGAAGCGGGCGCTCACGCTGGTCCCCGACCATCCGCGCCTGCTGGAGTGGCAGGCGCACGCGCTGCTGCAACTCAACCGGTACGCGGAAGCGGCCGATGTGGCGCAGCGGGCAACTCGCGCCGACCCGAAATCGGCCACCGCCTTCCGCCTGCTGGGCAGCGCGCTCTACGAAATGGAGAAGACCAACGACGCCGTCGCCGCCTGGAGGCGCTCGCAGGCGCTCAGCCCCAATCCCAATGTGGAGAAGCTTCTGGCCAAGGCGGAGCGCGACGCCAACGTCGAAGACAAGCTCCGCAACAGCGAGAGCACGCACTTCTCCCTGCGCTACGAAGGGCCGGCCATTTCGGTGGCGTTGCAGCGGGGCATCCTGCCCACGCTGGAAAACCAGTACATGGAGTTGCGCAGCACGCTGGGCAACGCGCCGCCCCACAACCTGCTGGTGATGGTCTACGGCAACCAGACCTACCAGGACGTGACCGAGGGACCGGAGTGGGCGGGTGGCGAGTACGACGGACGCCTGCGCATCCGGGCGCGCGGCGTCGACACGCTGACGCCCGACTTCGCCCGCACTCTGAAGCACGAGCTGGCCCACTCCTTTATCGGCTACATGACCAAGAACCGCTGCCCAGGCTGGCTGAATGAAGGCATGGCGCAGATGCTGGAGCCGCGCCAGTGGACCCAGCGCGCGCCGGAACTGCTGGCGGCATTCCAGGCCAAGAAAGCCTTCCCGCTCCAGGCGCTGGAGCGGGGCTTCGGACGCTTCGGAGAGGAAGACGCCCATCTTGCCTACCTGCAAGCCGTAGCTACGGTGGAATACATCCGCAGCCGGCACGGCATGAACAGCCTGCTGGGACTGCTGGAGGAAATGGGGCGGGGCGTGCCCAACCAGCAAGCGCTGCGCAATGTCCTGCGAATGGATTACGAGGACCTGGATAAAGAAGTGGCCGAGCACTGGCAGCGTACGTACGGAAAGCAGGCGGCAGGACGCAGGTAGCTGGAAGCAGGTCTCAGGTGTCGGGTGCCAGCTCGCAGGGCCCGGTCCTCCGACTTCAGCGGTCACTTCGCCCGCGAGCGCGCTTGTGATAACGTAACTGCCCTCCCTTTACAAGCGATGCGCTTCCCGTTTCAGACCACGACCGAAGATAAGGCGGTACGGGTGCCGCTGCCCAGCCCGCGGCCGGTCCTGAAGGCCGGCAGCGTGGCGGTGTCCTACGCGGTGACGCGCATGGCCGGTGATTTCTGCGACCTGCAGGAAACGAGCGAGCCGCGGCTGGTGGTGGTCCTGCTGTTGGATATCGCGGGACGGCGCAGCGACGCACTGAGCGTAGCAGCGGCGGTGCAGGAACGGTATCGGGCACGCATCCCGGAACTGTTCAACCGCCCCGACGTGAACCAGGCCGATGCTCTCACCGAGCTGCTGATGGAAATCAATCGCGGGCTGCTGGAGGCGTCCAATGGCGTGCGCTGCACTCCCGCCTTTCTCGCCTGCTACGAGGAAGGCCTGGGCACGCTTACCTACATCAACGCGAGACACGAACCGGCGCTGCTGCGCGACGACGCGGGTGTCGTGTTGCTGGAATCGCATGGTCCGCCGTTGGGCCTGTTCTCGCATACCACGTACGACGCGCAGCACTCGGTGCTGGAGCCGGGCGCGGCGCTGCTGGTGGCCTCACGCGGCGTGATTGACGCGCGCAACGGACGTAAAGAGTTCGGCATCGAGCGCCTGAAGGAAACGCTGCAGGCGCGCCCTTTTTCCGACGCCGCCGAGCTGTGCGGCGTGGCGCTGGAGGCGGTGCGCGTGTACGTGCGCGGCAATCCTCCGCAGGACGACATGACCACCGTCGCCCTGGTGCGCGCGCCGCTGGCCTACTTCGCCGCCGCGCATCCTTTGCTCTGACTTCCCTGCGGTGCTAGCATGAACTCCTCCCGGCTGCTGTGCGTGGCCATCATCCGCATCGCTCCTCGTTGACGCTGGAGGTTCAGCCGTGAAACGCAAGGGTCTCATCATCGCGGGCGCTCTGCTTGCTGTGCTGGTGATCGCGGCCGTAGCGCTGCCGCTGCTGATAAACGTGGACAGCTTCCGGCCCACGATCCAGTCGGAAGCCAGCGCCGCCCTCGGCCGCGAAGTGCGCATCGGCAAGCTGGACCTTTCGCTGCTGGCCGGCGGCGTCACTGCCAGCGATCTATCCATCGCGGACGATCCCGCGTATAACCGCGAGCCGTTCCTCCAAGCCAAGACGATGGAGGTGGGCGTGGAGATGCTGCCGCTGATCTTCTCGCAGTCGCTCCAGGTGCGTTCGCTCACGCTGGTGGAGCCGCAGATCACGCTGCTGAGCACGCCCGGCGGCAAATGGAACTTCTCCAGCCTGGGCGCTAAGGAGGCGAAGAAGACACCGGCCGCCAAGCCACCAGCGGTTTCCATCGGGGTGCTGAAGATCGTGGATGGAAAACTGGCGATCGGCCGGGCCGGGCGCGGCGGCAAGACGCGTGTCTATGAAGACGTCCAGCTCACCGCCAAGAACGTCTCCATGACTTCTCCCGTCGAGTTCGAACTGCAGGCCAAGACGCCCAGCGGCGGCAAGCTGCACGTGGAAGGTGAGGCTGGTCCTCTGGATGCCAAGGATGCCGCTCGCAGCCCGATCGAGGCCGAAGTGCACGCCGAGGGCGTGGACCTGGGGGCTACGGGATTCCTTGATCCTTCCAGCGGCATCGGCGGCAAGCTGGATCTGACGGTCAGCGTGAAATCCGACGGCAAGGAGGCACGCGCCGAGGGCACCGCCAAAACGGCGGGACTCAAGCTCGCCCGCGGAGGCCAGCCCGCCCGCCAGCCGGTGACCTTCGAGTTCGCCACCGACTACGAGCCGCAGCGCAACGCGGGAACCCTGAGCAAAGGCGACATCAAGGTCGGCTCCAGCGCGGCCAAGCTTTCCGGCAACTACGACACGCGCGGCGAATCTGCCGTGGTACACCTCAAGCTGCGCGGGGAGCAGATGAAGGTGGACGACGTTTCCGGGCTGCTGCCGGCGTTCGGCGTGATCATGCCGCCGGGCTCGTCGCTGCAGGGCGGAGTTGCGTCGGCAAATCTCTCCATTGACGGGCCGTTGGACCGTCTGGTGATCACCGGGCCGCTCAACGTCTCCGCCACGCGCCTGGCGGGCTATGACCTGGGTTCGAAGATGGGAGCGCTCGCCGCTTTCAGCGGCATGCGCACCGGCTCCACCACCGAGATCCAGACGCTGAGTTCGGGCCTGCGGGTGGCGCCCGATGGCATTCGTGCCGACAACATCAACCTAGTGGCGCCGGCGCTGGGCTCGGTGACCGGCGCAGGCACCATCGGGGCCAACAACTCGCTGAACTTCCGCATGGTGGCCAAGCTGGCGCAGGGCGGCGGGCTGGCGGGCGGGCTTTCTGCGCTCTCCACCTTCGGGCAGTCGAAGGGAGCCATTCCCTTCATGATCCAGGGCACGACTTCCAATCCCGTCTTCGTGCCGGACGTGGCCGGGGCGATGGGACAAACCGTGGGCGCGCCCGTGACCGGCGCCGAGAGCATCCTGGGCCTGTTCGGGAAGAAGAAGAAGCAGCAGTAGCTTCCGGCTTTGGCGGCAGCCGGGTTTCCTGGCGGGGTAACGAAGCCGTTAACCCATACCTACCCCTCCCCCCTATACCCCTCCAGTGGAATCATTGGGTTAGGCGGAAATTCCCGCTGAGTCCCAAGATCTAAAGGAGTTAGAGGTAAAGTCCCGCGGAAAAAGGACTTAGCTCGCCCTCCTCTAGACGCGACCTAGTGGAATGAGGGGACTAGCGGCGCGCTCCTTGCAAAGTCTCGTTTTCAAAGAACTTAGCGAAACGCCTGGCTATCGTCTAGGTATTCCGGCTGGATAACCAGCAATAAGCGACAATATCATTGCATTGCAGAATTGTCAAGCGATTGTTTTGACAGTATCACGGAGAAAAATGCCTACGGGACAAAAAAGGGCCCTGTCCCGGCAGGTGAGGAGTGAGCCGGCGGGGCCGATCATTCGGTGCGGCGGACGGGATCCGGGCGGGTGCCTGGGGCAGGATGGACGACCTGGCGGCTTACGCGCTCGAGGCCGTTAGCTACCACGTTGAGTCTCTCCGTGAACTCGATGTAGCGACCCTTTTCATCAACTCCATCGCCCTTCAGA
>DATIGQ010000059.1 GCA_035454605.1 Terriglobales bacterium | reverse complement strand
GCGAACTCACGCATGCCGTAGAACTGATCCGTGAGCGGCATGGTGACGGTCGCGCCCTTGGCAAGCACTTCGTCGTGCAGGCGTCGCACGTCCTCCACCTCGATGTAGAGAGTCAAGGTGCCTCCGAGCGGCGGCCCCGCGATAGCAGGGAACTCCTTGGCGACAAACTGCTGGTCGTTGAGGAAGATCTCGACCGATCCCGAAACCATCGAGGCGAACAGATAGGGCGCGGCTTCGGGCACGGTCTTGTCCACTTTCATGCCGAACATCGAGCGATAGAACTCCGCGCTCGCGGCTACGTCGCGGACGACAAGGTTGGGAGTGAGTTTGCGGAACGTCATGGTTCCTCCTGTAGCGGGCGCGGGCTCATGGCGGGGAGCCGGCACACCCTGAGTGTGCTCGCAACTCCTCCGTCCACGCTCCTTGCGAGGAGGAACGTAGGTAGAGACCCCAGGATGGGGACTCGCGAGGTACGCAAAGAGAGTAGCACAAGCTACTGAGCGAGGAAGGGTAAGTGGGTCAGGAGTACGCCACCCGGCGCTCGCCGCGCACGATGCGCCCGATGGTATAGCCCTTCTCGCCGGTGCGGTCGAGCACACTCTGCACTTTCTTGAACTTCGGCGCAGGCACAACCAGCACCATGCCGATCCCCATGTTGAAGGTGCGCAGCATCTCCTCGCGCGGGATATTACCCAGCTTCTGCAAGTGCTCGAAGATGGGCGGCACAGGCCAGGACCCCACTTCGACAACGGCGCCGCAATTGCGCGGCAGGACGCGCGGCAGGTTCTCCGTGATGCCGCCGCCGGTGATGTGCGCCATGGCGCCGACCGTTTCGCCGTCCAGCACCCGCTTGACCACCGGCCAGTAGCTCTTGTGGGTGCGCATCAGTTCGGTGCCCACCTTGGAGCGGATCTCACTGACGAAAGTCTCCGGCGTGTAGCGCGCCACTTCGAACAACAGCTTGCGGGCCAGCGAATATCCGTTGGTGTGCAAACCGTTAGAGGGCAGCCCGATGAGCACATCGCCGGCGCGCACCTGCTTGCCGGTGACGATGCGGTCGCGGTCCACTACCCCCACGATGAAGCCCGCCAGATCGTATTCGCCGGGCGGATAGAAGCCGGGCATCTCTGCGGTTTCTCCGCCGATGAGCGCGCACCCGTTCGCCTTGCAGGCGGCGGCGATCCCGCTGATGATCTTTTCCGCCACTTCCGGCCTCAACGTGCCGGTGGCCAGGTAGTCCATGAAGAACAGCGGCGTGGCGCCCTGTACGGAAATATCGTTGACGCAGTGGTTCACCAGGTCCGCTCCCACGGTGTGGTGGAGGTCCATCTCGAATGCAACCTTGAGCTTGGTGCCTACGCCATCGACGCTGGAGACCAGGACGGGCTCGCGGTAGCGCTTCTTGTCGAGCGCGAACAGCCCGCCGAAGCCGCCGATCTCGCCGAGCACGCCGCGGGTGAAGGTACGGTGCGCCAGGTACTTGATGCGCTGCTTCACGCGGTTGGCGCGGTCAATATCCACGCCGGCGTCGGCGTAACGGATGGTGCGCGGCTTGGCTAGAGGCTGCGTCACGAAGTTCGGAGGCACGCGGAAGGCCCCACCTGCCGCGCGAAAGAGGCGTTATTGTAGCATCGTTGGCAGCCGGCGCTCTGCGGCGTGGCCGCGGCGATAAGAAACCGATAAGAAATACATGAGAAACTGTGCTGGGCCGCTTCTCCGCAGCCGCAGCGGTCAGCCGCCGCATCTAAATAGGTAGGAGTTACCCATGAAGCCATACAAGCTGATTGTTGCCCTCAGCCTGGTTGCGCTGCTCACTCCGGCCACGCTCCTGGGGCAAGCTGAGCAACCCTCGGAGCGGGCGGTCAAGCGCATCATCAAAGAGGTCCGGCATGAGTTGCTGATGTTGCCGTATCTGGGCGTCTTCGACAATATCGCGTTCAAGGTCGAAGGCTACAACGTCACGTTGCTGGGGCAAGTGACGCGCGAGACCCTGAAATCCGATGCCGAGCACGCGGTGAAGAGCGTTGAAGGCGTGGAGCAGGTGAATAACCAGATCGAGGTCCTGCCCGCCTCGCAGAACGACGATCGTCTGCGCCTGCGACTCTATCGCGCCATCTATGGATTCCCGTCGCTCCAGCGCTATGCGTTGGGGGTGAATCCGCCGATTCGCATCATCGTGAAGCGAGGCCACGTTACGCTCGAGGGAGTGGTAGATAACCAGGCCGACAAGAACACGGCCGGCATCCGCGCCAATGGCGTGTCCGACGTGTTCTCTGTGACCAACAACCTGCGCGTGGTGAAGTAGAAACGCGGACCGAGGGCTCTTGTTTTTGAGGGCCTGCGTCACACCGCGTCCCGCCCGCTTTGGCGTCTGAGAGGGCGCGCGCCTGGTTTGCTATAATGGCGCTCGCGCGAGTCGCACTTGGAGCTGCCGACCACGGCTCCTGTTGTTTCCTCATTCCGCACACGTCGGGGAGTGGCTCAGCCTGGTAGAGCACCTGGTTCGGGACCAGGGGGTCGGAGGTTCAAATCCTCTCTCCCCGACCAACTTTTCCCAAGCGATTCATTGAATTAGCCGTGTTACGGGTTTCGGGATTTCCACATTTTGGGTCCGTTCCGCTCCGATCCAGCACCAATGCCGAGCCAGGCGCCAGAGGCCTCGTCGCTTTGAAGGCGGCGGGAGAGCCTGCTTTGGGCAGAACCACGACCATGAAGGCATGGGGACCGGGATAGGCGATGGAGGGCATCCCCGGCGAGAAACTGCCGTCTGAGCCGATGTCCGCGTTGGTGAGGTTGGGAGCGTAAAACATCACGTGCGGCGGAAAGCTGCCTACCCGTCCCGTCCGCGGATTGAAGTTCCGAATCTCGTTCGAGAGCATGTAGGCGACGCCGGGTCGGCGGGGAGAAACGAACTCACCTGCCTGGAACTTCTTCGCCACCGCTTCTCCAATCTTCTCGATCGGTTCGCCCTTCGCCAGTTCTTTTCCCACGAACAGGACCTTGGGCAGAATGGTTGCGGCCCCTTCTTCGTCGTAACAGGTTGGCTTGAGGTTCAAGGGATGATCGCGATTCACGATGCAGGTGAAGCCATTCTGGCTGTCGCGGATCTTCTTGAAACCTTCCGCCGTGAACACATACAGTCCGGCCTTGGCCCGCAGATGCTCCGGGGCCGCGCTCAATGCCAATCGGGTTTCTTCCTCGAGGGCGGGGACCGCGGGAGATTTTGAGTCGGTTACATCCTGGGCCACAGCCAGGGTGCAGGTGAAGAATGCGGCCACCAGGGGGAACGTGAATCGCGCATTACAACTTCTCTTCGGCTTCGAATACAGGGGATGGCGCATGATGTCCTCCAAGGATCTATCTTCCTCGTCGCTGGTTTAGTCCCGTCACGCGGCTCGCGATTCGCCGGTTGCGGCACTCCACTGCGCGCGTCGTGTAAAGAAATACGCCGCTGCGCAGAAGTCAAAAGCCAAACAGAAGACTCCGTAGCCAAGCGGGATCGCGGTCAGCTGGCCCGGCTCCCAGGCAGAGTAGGCTCCATGGGCCTGTAGTTCATGCAGCAGGTCCCACAGCCCGTGCAGAGGATATCCGACGATGAGGGCGACGGGCAGGCGAGTCCCCAGCAGGCCGAACGCGGCAAACACCACGACGGCGGCCGTTTCCATCCGCCAAGCCGTCGCTATTCCAAAATAGGCCACGAAAGCCAGGTAGAAGCCGGCAATCATGATCAGGAACATCGCGTAGAAGACCTGCTCTGCCTTGGGGGCGAAGAATCTCCGAGCCATGCAGATGACACCGGCCGCGGCCATCAGCCCGATGACCGCGTAGAGAACGACGATCACCACAAATCCAAGCGTGCTGTATCCCTGCCCCATCGCCGGCCCCCTTTGCCCGTGCCTGCTTCTTCCTTGCAGCCCAAGACTTGCCTTGGGACGCCACACGCGCGTCAAGTGAGAGTTTACGTCAGCAGATAACAAAGTTAAACAGGACAACAACTTAGCATTCTTAATTTATGTGTGGAACTGCTCTTAACTTTTATGCGTACTGGTGTTATAGTGAACCATAACACATCCAGTCTCGGGTGCTGCCCGCGTTGCATAAGCGCGAGCAAACCTCACCCGATGGACATTTAGGAGAATGAACATGCAATCGCTTCGTCTCACGCTGTCGGTTGTTCTGATGTCGCTCACCACAGTGGCTTTCGCACAGTCGGACGCGCAGAAGCCACTAGCCGGAGCCGCGCCGTCGCAGGCGCAGACGGCGTCCGTAAAAGCCCCGCCTACGGAAGCGCAGCAAATCTTCGCCCGGATGAAAACCCTGGCTGGTTCTTGGGAAGGTCCGGTGACGGTGAATCCGCTGCTGCCCGGAATGACCGAGCAGCCGATCAAGCCCCTGCACCTCACCATGCGTGTAACTTCCCGCGGCAACGCGATCGTGCACGAGTTCCAGGAAGCCAACACCCCGCTGGACCCGTCACGCTATGACCATCCGGTGACGATGCTTTACCTGGATGCCGATCAACTCAACCTGGTCCACTATTGCGACGCCGGCAACCGTCCGCGCATGACCGGCAAGGTCTCACCGGACGGCAAGTCGGTGGAGTTCGAGTTCGCCAACCTTTCCGGCGGCAACCAACACGGACACATGCATCGTGCCGTGTTCACGTTCGTCGACGCCAACCATCACATCGAGGACTGGACGTACATGCTGCCCGGCGACAAGCCGGTCCACGCGCATTTCGAGCTTCGGCGGGTGGACTGATACGAGCCTTGTCTCGGCTGTGTTGAGAGCTTCAGGAAAAGTCTCATGGACCGTGAGTGGAACGACAGTCAGCCGATCTATCGCCAGCTTCGCGACCGTGTGGTCGCGATGATTTTGGACGGGATCCTCAAAGAGGGCGATCCGCTGCCCTCGGTGCGCAACGTCGCGGCGGAATATCGGTTGAATCCACTCACGGTCCTGAAGGGCTATCAACAGCTCGTAGACGAAGGGCTGGTCGAAGCCCGGCGAGGGCGCGGCATGTTCATCAATGCGGGCGCACGTAATTTGTTGTTGCAAGGCGAACGGCAGAAGTTTCTTGGGGAAGAATGGCCCCGAATCCAGGAAACCATTCAGCGGCTCGGGCTGACGGCGGAAGAACTGCTGGACGCTGGTCCAAGCCCGCCGTCGGAATCGAACGCGAAACCGGAGGAGTGATGAAGTCATGGCATGCATAGAAGCACGCGGCCTGCGCAAGGCCTTCGGCGCCACGATTGCGCTGAACGGCGTCGATATGCGCGTGGAAGAGGGGCGCATTCTGGGGCTCATTGGTCCCAACGGCGCCGGCAAGACAACCGCACTCAATGCCGTCCTCGGACTCATCCCGTACCAGGGAGAGTTGAGAGTGCTCGGGCGAGATCCCTGGGCGGAGCGCGACCAGCTGATGCGCGACGTCTGCTTCATCGCCGACGTCGCCATATTGCCGCGCTGGATCAGGGTCTCGCAGGCACTCGACTACGTCGCCGGCGTGCATCCGCGCTTCGATCGCCGAAAGGCGGAGGGTTTTCTTGGCAGGACGAACGTCCGCCGTGCCGGCAAAGTCGGGGAGTTGTCGAAGGGCATGGTGACTCAGTTGCACCTCGCCCTGGTCATGGCCATGGACGCGAAATTGCTAGTGTTGGACGAACCGACGCTGGGCCTCGACATCCTGTTTCGCAAGCAGTTCTACGACTCTTTGCTGAACGATTACTTCGATCGCAACCGCACCATCGTGGTGGCGACACACCAAGTGGAAGAGATCGAGCACGTGCTCACCGACGTCATGTTCATCGACCGCGGCCGCATCGTCTTCAATCGCAGCATGGAAGAACTGGAGTCGCGCTATCTGGAAGTCCTGGTGCGTCCGGAGCAGGTCGCGGCCGCTCGCATGCTGAAGCCGATGCACGAACGCCAGTCGATGGGCGGCAGCATCCTGCTGTTCGATGGCGTCGAACGGCAGCGGCTCGCCGCGCTGGGTGAGATGCGCACGCCCAGTATTGCGGACTTGTTCGTTGCCGTGCTGGCCCATCAGGCTGGCCCGCCACAAGGAGGGGCCCGATGAATACACACACGAATCCCATGCGCGAGCCTTCGATGGCATCGCCGGAGGTCGCGGCAGCGGCCATCCCGGCAAACCGGCGCATGTACTGGGCGGTGCAACGAGAATTGTGGGAGAACCGTTCCATCTTCATCGCGCCGGTTGCGGTCGCGGGGCTGGCTCTGGTCGGGTTCCTGATCAGCACCATTTACCTGCCGGCAAGAATGCGGGCCGCGTCCGCCCTCGGCTCAACGCAGCATTACGAGTTGATCGCGCAGCCGTACCTGTTGGTAGCGGGCTTGATGATGCTGACCACTCTGGCCGTCGGCACGTTCTACTGTCTCGACGCGCTGTACGGGGAACGGCGGGATCGCAGCATCCTCTTCTGGAAGTCGCTGCCGCTCTCCGACCTGGAGACCGTACTCTCGAAGATGATCACGCCGGTACTGATACTTCCCCTGGTGGCCTTTGCGACCGCGGCCATGACGCAATGGATCATGCTGCTGGTGAGCAGCGCCGTCCTGCTGGGAAGCGGTCTGAGTGTCACGACCCTATGGGCCCACACGCCGCTGTTCCAGACGTGGCCGCTGCTGCTCTATCACTTGCTGACCGGTCACGGCCTCTGGTACGCGCCCGTCTACGGATACCTGCTGCTGGTCTCGGCCTGGGCGCGGCGCGCGCCGTTCTTGTGGGCTGCGTTGCCACCTCTGGCGATCGCCGCCTTCGAGAAGATCGCGTTCAACACTTCGTATTTCGGCACGATGCTGGTGCACCGCCTGCTCGGGGGGGCCGGGGGCGACAACTTCATGGCCAGCAGCCTCTCCATGGATCCGATGATGCACTTCCAACCGGGCCAGTTCCTGGTGAGCCCCGGTCTGTGGATCGGGCTGGCACTCACGGCGGGGTTCCTCGCCGGCGCGGCCCACCTGCGCCGCTATGGCGAACCGATCTGATTCGCCGAAGAGCGTTCCCGGCCTACTTCACCGCCGTGGCCTTGGGCGAGCAGACCTCCGGCATCCCCAGCTTGCGCAGGATGGTCATCATGGGGCACCAGTTGGTGAAGCCTGACTGCAAGAGGTTCAGCCCTACGAACGCGGTGAACAGGAAGAAGTAGGGGCTTACCCAGTAGCCCAGCGCGAGGGAAAGCAGAACGAAGGTCCCGGCAACGGCCCGCAAACCTGCATTCACGGTCATAATCTCCTCCTAATCGGCAGAGAGTTCCGCCGCGTGGCCGCGTTGGCTCATGTAATAGAGCACGGGCACGGCCATGCGGGAAAGCAGGGTGGAAGCGACCTCGCCCGCCATGAGCGAAATCGCCAGCCCCTGGAAAATGGGATCGAACAGGATGACGCTTGCGCCCACCACCACCGCGGCGGCGGTGAGGAGCATGGGTCGGAAGCGCACGGCGCCCGCGTCCACCACGGCCTCTTCCAGCGGCATTCCCTGGCGGCGGCGCAGCTCGATGAAGTCCACCAGGATGATGGAATTGCGCACGATGATGCCAGCGCCGGCGATGAAGCCTATCATCGAGGTGGCGGTGAAGAACGCGCCCATCAGCGCATGCGCCGGCAGGATGCCCACTAACGTCAACGGGATGGGCGCCATGATGACCAGCGGCGTGCGGAAGGAGTGGAACCACCCCACCACTAGCACGTAGATGAGCACCAGCACCGCGGCAAACGCCAGGCCCAGGTCGCGGAAGACCTCATAGGTGATGTGCCACTCGCCGTCCCACTTCATGGCGTAGCGGTCGGAACGCTCGGGCAGGACGCTGGAGTACTGCGCGATCTCGTAGCCTTCGGGTATTTTCAGCGCGGCGATCGCGCGTCGCATGGTGAGGATGGCATACACCGGGCTCTCTTCCGCGCCTGCCAGGTCCCCCGTGACGTACACCACCGGCCGCATGTTCTTGCGATAGACCGTGGGTTCCAGGGCCTTCTTCTCCGTGCTCGTGACCTCGGCCAACGAAACCGATCCGCCTTCACGCGTGGGCAGGCGCAGGGAACCCAGTGTCTCCACGCCCGAGCGTCCAGCGCGGCTCAAGCGCACTTCGATGGGAACGTCTTCGCGTGCCTCGGGCGCATGCAGCAGGCCGACCACGCTTCCGCCCAGCCCGATCTCCACCGTGCGGGTCACATCCTTGGCGGAGATGCCGTGCAGCGCCGCCTTGTCCAGGTCTACTTTCATGTCGTAGCGGGTTTGCGGATCCTCGACATACCAGTCCACGTCCGTGACCCCGGGGGTTTGCTCGAAGACCTTCAGGATCTGCCCCGCAATCTCGATTTGTCGCTGGTAATCCGGGCCATAGACTTCCGCCACCATGGTTTGCAGGACGGGCGGGCCGGGCGGCACCTCGGCCACCTTGATACGAGCGCCATAAGGTTCCGCGATCTTCTCTAGCTCGGGACGCATGCGCCGGGCGATCTCGTGACTCTGGCGATCGCGATCGTGGCGCGAGAGCAGATTCACCTGGATGTCGGCGACGTTTGCGCCCTGTCGCAGGAAGTAATGGCGTACCAGGCCATTGAAGTTGTAGGGGCCAGAAAGCCCGGCGTAGATCTGGTAGTTCACGACCTCGGGCTGCCGCGCCACGTAGCGTCCCAGGGCCTGGGCCACGCGCGTGGTTTCTTCCAGAGTGGTGCCCTCGGGCATGTCCACGATCACCTGGAACTCGCTCTTGTTGTCGAAGGGCAGCATCTTCACGCGCACCAGCTTCAGCGGAACGAGCAGCGCCGCCAGCAGCAGCAGTCCCACCATGCCGCCCAGGAACAACCAGCGGCGGCGGGCATGGGTCACCAGCGGCGACATCAGCCGGCGATAGAGGCGGGTGGTCCAGCCCTCGGTTTCGTGCTCGCCGCCGGACGATTCGGTGTAATGCCGCAGCAGCCGCAGCGCCGCCCAGGGTGAGACCACGAAGGCCACCAGCAGCGAGAACAGCATGGCCGCCGAAGCGCCCACCGGGATGGGCCGCATGTAGGGCCCCATCAGGCCGCTCACGAAGGCCATGGGGAGAATGGCCGCGATCACCGTGAAGGTGGCAAGGATGGTGGGGTTGCCCACCTCGTCCACGGCTTCCACCGCAACGTCGCTCAGCTTCCGTCCCCGGTTCTCCGGCAGGCGGAAATGGCGCACGACGTTTTCCACCACGACGATGGCGTCATCCACCAGGATGCCGATGGAAAAGATGAGCGCGAACAGCGTCACGCGGTTCAGCGTGTAGCCGTAGAAATAGAAGATGGAAAGCGTCAGGGCGAGCGTCACCGGGATGGCCAGCAACACCACGCCCGATTCGCGCCACCCCAGCGCCAGCGCGATCAACAGTGTGACGGAGAGCGTGGCCAGCAGGAGATGCTTCAACAGCTCGTCAGACTTGTCCTTGGCGGTCTCGCCATAGTTCCGGGTCGCGCTCACCTTGAGGTCCGCGGGCAACAGATAGCCACGCAGTGCCTCGACCCTGTGCAATGCCGCCTGCGTGATGAGGGTCGCGTTCGCGCCCTTGCGCTTGGCCAGGGTGATGGTGACGGCAGGGTACTCGGCTGTATCTTTCTCGCCGCTGCCTGCGGCGTCGCTGTAGAGGACGTAGTTGTCCGGTTCAGCAGGACCGTCCTCCAGGCGCTCCGCAACGTTGCGCAAGTAGACGGGACGCCCCTGAGCAACGCCTACTACGACCTTCTGCAGGTCTTCCGGCGAAGTGAAGAAGCTGCCCGCGTCCACCAGGAACTCCTGGTTGTCACGCGCGAAGCTGCCTGCCTGCGCGCGCCGGTTGGCTTGCTCGAGCTGGTCCGCTACCGACCCGGGCGTAAGCCCGTAGGCGGCCAGCCGCTGCGGGTCGAGCACCACGCGCAGGCGCCGAGGTCGCCCGCCGAGGATGGTGGTCTCCGAAACGTCGTCTAGTTGCTTGAGAGAATCTTCCAGTTCCGCCGCGATCAGCCGCAACCGGTACGCGTCGTAATCCTTGCCCCACAGGGTAAGCGCAAGAATGGGGACGTCGTCGATGGAGCGCACCTTGATGAGCGGCTGCGAGACGCCGGGCGGGATGCGGTCGAAATTCGAGTAGAGCTTGTTGTACGTCTTGACGATGGCATCTTCTTCCTTCTGGCCCACGTAGAAGCGCACGATCACCAGGCTCATGCCCGGCCGCGTGATGGAGTAGACGTACTCGACGCCCGGCACTTCGCGCAGCAGCTTCTCCATGGGGATGGTGGCGCGCTCCGCCACTTCACGGGCGGAAGCGCCCGGCACCTGGACGAAAACATCCAGCATGGGCACGATGATCTGGGGCTCTTCTTCGCGCGGCGTCTGCAGAGTGGCGAACACGCCCAGCAGGATGGAAGCCACGATGACCAGCGGCGTGAGCTTGGAGTCGATGAACGCGTGGGCCAGCTTGCCCGCAGCGCGCAATCCGCTCACGGCGACACCTCAATGCGTTTGCCGGCAAGGTCACGCCCGGACGGGTCGGCCACGATGCGGTCGCCCGCCTTCACCCCGGAGAGCGCCTCGATGCGCTCGCCCTGCTCGCGCCCGAGGGTGACAAACTGCAGGCGCGCAACGCCGTCCGCATCCAGGACGAACACGCCGCGCACCTGTCCTCGCTCGATTACGGCAGCACGCGGCAACAGGAGCATGGGCCGCTCGGCGCGCGCATAGCGCACGCGCGCGAATAGGCCGGAGCGCAGCCGGTCGTCCTTCGGCAACTGCACTTTCACCAGGAAGCTGCGGCTGGCAGGATCGGCCGCGGGAAGGATCTGCGCGACTTTCCCGGCGAGCTCCGCGCCCAATGCCTCCACCAGCACCGGAACCGGCTTTCCGATTTCGAGGTATCGCAGATCCTGTTCATCCACGGGAGCTTCGGCACGAAAGCTGCTGGTGTCTTCGACCACGAACAACGGCATGCCGGGGGCGGCCAGGGTGCCGGGGTCGACGCGCTTTTCCGCCACGACGCCGTCGAACGGAGCGCGAACGCGTGTGTAACCAAAGACGGTTTGTGCCTGCGCCAATTCCGCCTGTGCCTGGTTCCGTCCTGCCTGCGCCCTTTCACGCTGCGCCGCGGCCGCGTCATGGCGGGCCTTGACCTCGTCGAACTCCTGCGGGCTCACTGACTTCTTGTCGCGCAGGTCCTGATAACGCCCCAGGGTGGCTGAGGCCAGGTTGTAGTCGGCTTCGGCCGCAGCCACCTGCTGTTCGGCGGAGCGCAACCCGGCCTGCGCGCGATTGACCGCGGCGTGAGGCGCGGCATCGTCGATCACCGCCAGCGCCTGTCCCCGCCGGACGCGGTCGCCCTCGCGCACGTCCACCTGGCGCAGGACACCCATGGTTTCGCTGGATACGATGGCCGTCTGTGCCGCCCGGACCGTGCCGGTGACTTCGGCCAGGTCCGGCGCTGGTTCTGCGGACACCGTGACCACGTGCACTCCGCGCACCGTCTCAGCGGCCACCGTTTGCTCCGGCTTCTTTTCGCTGCAACCTGCAATCGCGAAGACTGCGAGAAAGGCGAAGAAGGGAAAAGACTTCGAGGTTCGCATCATGGCAGCACCGCCGGAGAATTGGGCCCGAGTGTGCCGGTGGCCAGCTCCAGCGCAGCACGCGCCGTGCGCAGCCGGTACACCGCGCCCCAGTAGTCGCTCTGGGTCCGGCGTGAGATTTCTTCGACCCGCAGCAGGTCGGTAATGGTGTTGAGCCCGGCGTCGTAGCGGTTCTGGGTGATGCGCAGGCTCTCGGCGGCTTCGGAAACGGCGGCACGCATCACCTCCACGTGCTGGCGCGCGGCCTCCAGATCGTAGTAGGTGCGCTGGACGTCAAGCCGAACCGCATCTTGTGCCGCCTGTCGGAGCGCCGCCAGACGGGCAACGCCGGCGCGTTCGCGCGAGAGGCGCGCTGCTTTGGCGCCGCCCTGGAACAGGTCGAGTTGCAGCTCGACGCCTCCCGTCCAGTTGGTGTTGCCGCCGCTGGTCAGATCGCGGTTATTTGCCTCCCAGCCCGCAAACAGGTTGACGCGCGGCCCGAATGCCGACTTGGCCATGGACACGCTCTTTGCCTGGGCCGCCTGCTGGGCCTCGATTCCGTCGAGATCAGGGCGCTTCTCCAGAGCCAACCGCTCCAAGCCATCTAACGCGTCCGCCGTGGGTCCGGCATCGTCAGGGACATCGGCGAGGACGAATCTCGCGCCCATGGCCTCGCCGAGTACGGTATTCAACTCTGCTCGCGCCAGCTTCACGGCGTTCTCTGCCAGCAGGAGCTGATGTTGCCGGTCAGCCAAGTTGACGCGCGCGTTCAGCAGATCGGATTCGACGGCCACACCTGCCTCGACCCGCGCCTGGCTGCGGTCGCGCACCGCCTCGGCCGTGCGCAGCGACTGCTCCGCCACTTGCCGCTGCTTCTCCGCTCCCAGCACCGCCAGGTAAGCCTCGACCGCGCGAAAGGCAATCTCCTGGTCCGTGCGCTCCAACCGCCGGTCGGCGGCCTCACTCATGCGACGGGAGCGCGCCAGGTTGAACAGCTTTCCGCCGGAATCGAACAGGTTCCACTCGGTCCAGATACGGGTGGAGAAATTGTTGATGGGCGCAGGTGTATTCAGTTCGTCAAGCGCGAAATCGGCGGCGGTGAAGCGCTCCTGGCGCAGCTTGGTTCCGAAGACGAACACCGGGTCGGTGCTGCGCGTGAATCCCTCCGAGAAGGAAACCGAGGGCAGCAGGCCGGCGCGCGCCTCGCGCACGCCGCTTGCGGCGGCGTCTCGCTCAGCCGCCGAGGCTGCTCGCAAAGGATTGGCCTCTAACGCCCGGGCCACTGCTTGAGGCAGGGTCAGGGGCGGCGGCGATTGCGCCCGGGCGGGCCATCCGGCCAGAATCACCAAGCAGACAAGCCCTCTTACGGTGGGTCGGACGTGTGACGGCATGGGCACGGTACCTCCCGCTCTCTGAGTCAGGGTATTCCGGGGGACGCACAACCGGCTGTGACGGATGTCACCCGCGGTTCAGGGCTTACGCTCCTGACGGCCCGCCTGTGATTTTTGTCACAGACCGGCTTTCCAGTCGCACGTAGGATGCCAGGCGAGTTACAAATTCCGTTCTCTGAGAGGAGAAATCGGTGAAGCGTTTCTATGCAATCGTTCTGATCTCGACGTTGCTGTTGGTAACGGCCGCGCTCGCCCAGCAGAGTTCCCAACCGGCGGCGCCCGCTGCGTGTCCCATGATGGCCAAGCACGAGAAGGTGGTGAAGATGGCCGGCGACCTTACCACCAGCTTCGAGCGCGTCCGCTCTGCCAAGGACGAGGCCGCGCGCAAGTCTGCGTCCGACGAACATGCGCGCTTGCTGGCCGAGTTCCAGCAGACGGTGAGCGAGCCGATGGCTTGCGCCAAGAAGCAGGCCGCTGACTCCGCGGGCTGCGGCCAGGGCGGCTGCTGCAAGATGAAAGCCGAAGGCGCTGCGGGCGGCTGCATGCAAGGCGCCGGGTGCTGCAAGGGCCATGGCCAGCATGCAGGAGCCGGCTGCTGTGCCGGCATGGCGCACGGCCAATAGACGGCAAATCTCAGCGTGACTAAGGGGCCGGGCGGACCGCCCGGTCCCTTCGTTTTTTCTGGCGGTCGCCGCGAAGCAAGGGGCGAAAAAATTTATGTCCGGGACAGCAGCTTGCTTTGCAGCGTCGCTGCCATCCCGGACCGGTGAGCGTGGATGGCGCTATTACATCCGACCTCTCGAAGAGCGGATGTGACCTGGGTCACATGACTTCGTGATTGGGATTCGGCACCTTCCGGCCTGCATCGCCTTCCCGGAGCGCGCGGAGTATGATGCGGCGCGATGGACCTGCACCTGTTCCGCGACCAGCCCCATCGGCGCTACAACCCCTTGCTGCGGGAATGGGTGGTGGTTTCACCGCAGCGCGCGCCCAATCCGGGGACTCTGGCATCCAAAGCGTCGCCGCCCGCCGCTCCCATTTACGATCCCCGCTGCCGCCTCTGTCCCGGCAACGAGCGCGCCGGCGGGATCAGGAATCCTGACTACGAAGGTATCGCCGTCTTCGACGACGACGTGCCCGCGCTGCTGCCCGGAGCTCCGGAACTTACCATCGACGAGGGCAGCCTTATCATCGTGCAGGGCGAGCCCGGCATCTGCCGCCAGGTAGCGTACAGTGCGCGGCACGACCTTTCCTTTCCACTGTTCACGCCGGCGGAGGCGCGTGCGGTCGTCGATACCTGGGCAGAGCAGTATGCTGCGCTGGGTCAAACATCCGGCATCCGCTACGTGCAAATCGTTGAGCGGCGCGGCGGGCATCCCCATTGCGACCTCTGGGCCGGTTCGAGCCTGCCCAGCCAGCCTTTTCGCGAGCAGGCATCGTTCACCGGTTACTACGACGCCCGGCAGACCTGCATGCTTTGCGACTACCTGGCGCTGGAGCAGGTCTATCGCGAACGCGTGGTCTGTGAGAACGCCATGTTCACGGCCCTGGCGCCTTTCTGGGGGGCGCAGCGGCTGGAAACCATGGTGCTAAGCCGGCGCCACACGACCGGGCTGGACCTGCTGAACGGTGAAGAACGCGAGGCTTTGGCTGAAGTCCTGCGCCGCCTCACGGCACGCTACGACAGCCTGTTCCGGGCCCCGCTGCCCTATACCATGGGGTTTCACCAGCGCCCGACCGACGGATTTCCGCACCACGAGTGGCACCTGCACGCGCACTTCTATCCGCTGCTTCCTGCGGAATCGGAAGCGGCGGAAGCCTACGGGTTGCTGGCCTCGCGCCAGCGCGACTCCACTCCCGAATCCGACGCCTCGCGCCTGCGCGGCGCGCCCGAGGGCGAAACGGTCGGCTGACGTCAGCGCAGGTTCATGGTCAGGAGGCGGGACTCCGTCATTTCCTCGATGGCATAGCGCAGGCCTTCGCGGCCCAGGCCGGAGTCCTTGGTGCCGCCGTAGGGCATGTGGTCGATGCGGAAAGTGGGCACTTCGCCGACCATCAGCCCGCCAACCTTGAGTTCCTCGTAGGCGCGGAAGATAAGGCGCGCGTCGTTCGTGAACAGGCCGGCCTGCAAGCCGTAAGGGGAGTCGTTCACCTGGCGAAGCGCTTCGTCGAAGTCCTCGTAGGGTTCCACGGTGACCACCGGCGCGAACACTTCTTCGCAGTTCACTCGCATGGTGGGTTTGGTGCCGGTAAGCACCGCGGGTTCGAGCAGCGGGCCGCGGCGTGCTCCGCCACAGTGCAGCTTGGCGCCGCCGGTCACGGCTTCCTGGATCCACTGCTCGGCGCGCCGCGCCGCGTCTTCGCTGATCATGGGACCGACGTCGGTGGCTTCGTCGAGCGGATCGCCCAGTCTCAGCGCCTGCACGCGCGGGACGAAGTCGCGCAAGAACCGGCTGTGCACGCCTGCTTCTACCAGCACGCGCTGCACCGAAATGCAGCTCTGGCCGGCGTAGGAGTAGCCGCCCATGGCGCAGCGCTCGGCGGCGTAGCCGATATCGGCGTCGGAGTGCACGATGACCCCGGCGTTGCCGCCGAGCTCCAGCGTCACACGCTTCTTGCCCGCTTTCTTCTTCAGCTCCCAGCCCACTGCGGCGCTGCCGGTGAAGGTGAGCATCTTCAGGCGACCGTCGGTGACCAGCATCTCAGCCACGGGATTCGCGGCCGGTAGCACGTTCAGTGCCCCCGCCGGCCAGCCGGCGTCGTGTACGACTTGCGCCAGCGAGAGGGCGCTCAACGGCGCCTGCGGCGCAGGCTTCAACACCATGGTGCAGCCCGCAGCAAGGGCCGGCGCGATCTTGTGGGCCGCCAGATTCAGTGGAAAGTTGAACGGGGTGATGGCGGCGATAGGCCCCACGGGAAAGCGCCGCACCAGCGCCCAGCGGCCGGCGGTGGCGGCTTGCAGATCGAGCGGCAGGTACTGGCCGTAGATGCGCGTGCTCTCCTCGGCGGCAAGCGAGAAGGTGAGGATGGCACGATCCACCTCGGCGCGCGCCGTCTTGATGGGCTTGCCGGCCTCGAGCGCAATGGTCCGGGCCAAGTCCTCGCGCCGTTCCGCGACGGTCCGCGACACGGCGCTCAGCACCCGCTGCCGTTCATAGGCGGGCAGCCTGCGCGTCGTATCGAATGCGCGGACCGCGGCAGCGATCGCCGCCTCCATCTGCTGCGGCCCAGCGCGAAACGTAGTGCCGACTACCGAGCCATCGAACGGTGAGCGTACCTCGACGGCTTCTCCTTCGGTGCGCCATTCGCCGCCCAGCAGGTAGCCGAAGGACTTCGCGGCGAGGGTGGTGATTTCCGCCATCTAACCTCCTCGTGGCGTCAGCACGCCCAGCAGAATCGCCACAATCAGCAGGCCCGGCACATCGCCCAGCATGTGTCCGCTTTCCGCAGCATCGCGAGCGGCGTGCACCGCCATCACGCCTGCGTGCACCACGCTCGACCACACGGTAAACCAGATCAGGCTGGTATGCTTCAGCGGATCGCGAGCCGCCAGCAACAGGAATACGCCCAGGGTGAAGTACACGCCCAGGATCATCTGTTCGTATTCCGGCTGGTTGGGAGTCCAGCGCCAGCCCGCGGGCCAGACCTGCATCAACGGGTAGATGCCGACGGTGAAGATCAGGCCCGTCAGCACCAGCACGGCCTTCAGATACTTGATGCGCCCTTCGTTTGCCATGCCACCTCCCGGCTCGTGCGTCGGCATCCAGTCTACCCGCTGCGCCGCCCGGTGTGCAGCGGGGATTCGCAAGCCCAGGTGAGCGCGGCTCTACGTTTGCACGGTCTTCAGAAGCTCCTCGGCGTAGCGCGCGCCCTCGGGAGTCTCCTCATGCTTGAAATACACGTACACGTCACGCCCGGCCGCCAGGTGCCCACCGACCTTCTCCACGATCTCCTTGCGCTCTGCGGGGGAGTACTCCGGCTTGCGCAGCCGGAAATAGGTGAAGTCTGCGGTCACGACTTCGGGCACTTCCAGCTTTTCGCTTTCCGCGATGCAAAGTGCGGCGCCGGCGTCCTGGAGCTGCTGGTACACCTCATCGCTGAACCAGGAAGGGTGGCGAAACTCGAACGCGGGACGAGCGGCGCGCGGCAGGATCTTCAGGAAATCCGCCAGCAGCACGGTGTCGCACTTGAGGAACGGAGGCAACTGGAAAAGCACCGTGCCCAGCTTGCCCGCCTCCGCCATAGGCTGCAAGGAGCCCAGAAAGCTGCGAGTGAACTCCTCCGCATTGCGCAGGCGCAGCACGTGGGTGATGTTCTGGTGGGCCTTGACGGTGAAACAGAAGTCCGCCGGAGTCACCGCGATCCAGCCCTGCTGCATGGAGGCGGTGGCAAAGCGGCGGAAGGTGACGTTCAGCTCCACCGAATTCAAGCGGGTGGCGTAATACTCCAGGAACTTCTTCGACGGCAGCTTGGCCGGATAGAAATCGGGCTTCCAGCTCGGATACGACCAGCCCGATGTGCCGGCAAAGAGTCGCGCCATCGCCCCGGCAATCTATCACTGCTTCCAGCAACCGGACAACGCAAGGCTAGCCACCTAGTACACCTTGCAACGGTGCCGCGACGTGGACTAGATTTCTTTCTTCCCTGGGAACGCTTCGAAGTACTGTGAGGTTGTCTTGTTGCGACGACAGTTTTTCCACAGCGCCGTCACCTTCACATGTTGTTGGCTCCTCGGCGTCCTTTGCGCATTCGCTTCGGAGCCATCCGACCCCTGGGACGGCGCTGCGTTTAGCGGTGATCCCGCTGCCGTCCTCCGCTCGGCGGCTGCGATTCCTGTCGCTGCGGATATCGATGCCGTCGTTTTGCTCGACGAAGAAGAGTACGAGTTCGACCCGGAAGGTCGATTGCTTCACCGGCGTCATAACCTTTACCGCATTCTCGACCAAGGTGCGGTGGAGAGCTGGGACTCTGTCGGAGGGTATTACGAACCCTGGCATCAGGAACGACCGGTGATTCGCGCCCGGGTCATCTCTGGCGATGGGGCCGTTCACTGGATGGACCCTCAGACACTGGATGATGCCCCCGTCAAGGGCGATTCTCCGCAGGTATATGACGATCGGCGAATTCTGCGGGGACCGTTGCCCGCCGTAGCCGCAGGGTCGGTGGTCGAAATCGAAGCCGTCACCCGAGAAACGGTTCCCTTCTTTGCCCCCGGCACTGTCTACAACGTTTATCTCGGCTGGCGGGTCCCGGTGAGGAAGAGTCGGTTGATCATCGATGCGCCAGTCTCTCTGCCCCTGCGATATCGCGTTCAGGCCGCCCCACAACTCGTGACCAGCAAAAGTGAGTCCGGCGGACGGGTTCGGTACGTGTTCGAGGAAGGCATACGCGAGCCTTCTTCAGAGTCGGAAAGGAACCTGCCCGGTGACGTTGCCGAAGATCCGCGCGTAGCGTTTTCCACCGGGCCTTCATGGCAGGAGATAGCTGCCGCCTATGACAGGATCGTGAACCGCCAGGTCCAGGGTGCGGCGCTGCACAGCGCGGTCGAGGCGGCTACACGCGGCAGAGCGACTCGCGAGGAAAGGGCCGCGGCGCTGCTGGCCTACCTGCACCGGGAGATTCGCTACACTGGAGTCGAATTCGGCGAGGCCGCTCTGGTGCCGCGAACACCGGCCGAGACCCTCCAGCGCAAGTACGGCGACTGCAAGGACAAGGCTGCTTTCTTTGTAGCCCTGCTTCGGGAGGCGCACATCCCGGCCTACGTGGCCCTCCTAAATTCCGGTTTTGGACAGGATACGGATCCAGAACTGCCGGGCATGAACTTCAACCACGCGATCGTCTATCTTCCCGGCCCGACGGACTATTGGGTTGAGGTCACCGACGAGTTCTCCCGCCTCACCGACATTCCCTCCGGCAACCAGGGGCGGTCGGCACTGGTGGCAGGCGTGGAGACGACGGGACTCGTTCGCGTTCCCGAATTGCCTTCATCCGCAAACCAAGTTGTGGAAACCCGCGAGTTTCATCTCGCGGAATATGGTTCCGCCCGTGTAACGGAAACTACGGAAGTCAATGGCTCGGCGGAGCGCAGCTATCGTTCCTATTACGGAAGCACGGCCGAGAAGGATATCCGCGAAAATCTGCAAGAATATGCAAAGTCCGCGTATCTCTCGGAAAGGGTCGCGCACTACGAGGCGTCACCGGCTCGCGATCTCTCCGTGCCCTTCCGTCTGAAGCTGGAGCTGGAGCAGGCCAAGCGTGGTAGCACGGATTTCAGCATTGCGGTCGTGGCCATTCGACTCGAGGGCCTGCTGAATCGGCTGCCGGATTTCTTTTTTGAAGAACCGGAAAACGAGAAGCCCACGGAATCCGAAGGTCAGCCGGCTATCGCGCCGCAGAAGAAGCACCGCCAGCACGATTTCCTTCTTCCGGAGGCGTTCGCCAACGAGTGGCACTACCGCGTCATCCCACCGCCCGGGTTCCGCGTGCGTTCGCTCCCCAAGAATGGTACCCAGCAGCTCGGTCCCGCCAAGCTCACGCGTGAATTCCTGGCCGGGCCTGATGAAGTGGTCACAGCCCGCCTGCGCTTCGACACCGTGAAGCGGCGTTACACGCCCCAGGAAGCCGAGGCTTTGCGCGCCGCCATTAAGGAGCTGAACAAGGCTCAGGTTCCTAGCGTCCTTTACGAGCAAATTGGCTGGACTCACCTGGAGGCCGGTCGGGTTCGTGAGGCCCTGGAGGAGTTCCGGACACTGATGGCCTTGCATCCAAAAGAAGCGCTTCACCACATGCAACAGGCTCGTGCCCTATTAGTGGCTGGCCTCGGTGACGGTGCCAGAGAAGAGGCTCGGCGCGCCATCAGTATCGAGCCCAAATCCGCACGCGCGCAGGAGACGCTGGCCTGGATTCTGCTGCACGACCTGGTCGGGCGCCGCTTTCGCAAGGGCTTCGACTTCGAAGGCTCCCTCGCCGCATACCGCAAGGCGCGCGAGCTGGACCCGTCCGTCACGAGCTTCACCGCCGACCTGGCCATACTGCTGGAACACGGTGCAAGCGGCGAGCGCTACGCAGACAAGGCGAAAGTGCAAGAAGCCATCCGCGAATACTTGTCATTGGGCGACAAACTCGAAGAATCCGGCATGACTGACAATCTGCTCGTCGCTTTGTTGTGGGCGGAGCGTTTTCATCAGCTCGAAGTGCGTGCCGCGGCGCTTCCTGCCACCGCCAATCGACAGGGACTGCAGATCGTGGCCGCGGCGGCGCAACGCGGCGCGGCGGCGGCACTGACAGAATCCGCGCGCATCGTCCCCGAGGAAGCAGCCCGTCGGCAGGTACAGCTCGCCGCAGGCGAGACTCTGCTGAGGCTCCGCCTTTATGAGGCGGCTGCAGAAATCTTGGCTGCTGGCGCGCGGGGAAATCCCAATGCAGCCCAACTGCTCGCTCGGGCCGAGTTCTTGCGGAAGATACGTCGGGCCGATGACATTTCCTTGACGTCGGATACGCTGGAAGGGTTTGTCAAGCAAGTGTTCGCGTTTCTCTTATTGGGTACACCCAAATACGAAGACAGCCTTCGCTTTGAGAGCCGCCTTGCCCTGGGCAAGCGTCGGGTCGAAGAAGGCCGGAAGAAATTCGATGATTCCCTGCGCAGTTTGCGAGTGATGACCCGCCGACAAGACATGCCGAGCTTTCTCATCGCGGATGTCACGTTGTCGGTCGTGCAGGTCACCGCAACCGGAGACGACGCCACCGGGTATCGCGTGCAACTGCTCCTTCCCGGTCAGCCCAGCAGGGTGATTTTCGTGGTGAAAGAAGACGGGCAGTATAAGGCGCTGGCGGACGGCGAAGACCCGGACGAGATTGGCTTGGAGGTCCTGGCGCGACTGAAATCAGGCGACGAAGCAGGGGCGAGGACCTGGCTCGACTGGGCGCGCGAGGAGCAGCCTCTCAAGGGTGGGGACGATGCGCTCTCCGGGCCGGTGTTCCCACGCTTCTGGACGCGTTCCCAGCAGGCCGGTGTTGAGACCATGCGCTATGCCGCAGCCGCTCTGCTGGCATCCGGCTGGGACGCTGATCTTGCGATTCCCATCATCGTGGAGGGTCGCGAGAAGGCGAAATCTAATGCCGAACGGCTGAACTTCGACCTGGCGCTGGCCAGTGCCCACGCCAAGCTGGAAAAATATGATGAACTGCTGCCGGTAGCGCGGCGCTTATTGACCGCATCACCCACGTCCGATACCGCTTTCACGCTGGCCGCCCAGGCGCTCGTCCACCTCGGACTCTGGCAGGACCTGGAAAAGACCGCGCAGGATCGCTTGGGAAGGCTGCCCGATGATTTGGTCGCGATGCGCGTGCTGACCGACTCGGCTGAGATGCGCGGTGAGCCCGCCAAGGCCATCCCATATCATCAGCGCATCTTGGCGGCGAGCAAGGCCACCGCCGAGGATTTCAACCGTGGGGCCTGGAATGCATTGCTTGTAGGTTCCGTTACAGAAGGGACTGTGGAATGGGCGCGAAATGCCACCCAGATGACCCAGAACAACAACTACGCCTCGTTGCATACTCTAGCGTCTCTCTACGCCGAACTCGGGAAAACTACGGAGGCGCGTGAAGTCCTGTTGCAAGCCATGGACATTGTTGGCTTTGACGAGCCCCAACCTCCGGACTGGTATGTGCTCGGTCGTATTGCTGAGCAATATGGTGTGGCCGGAACCGCTATCGCGGCCTACGAGCGGGTGAAGCCCGCAGAGAAGTCGGTGTACGAGAAGGTTAGCTCACACTTCCTGGCACAGCGCCGGCTGCAGGTGCTTCGCAAACAGGCTATTCGCCCGGCAGGTTCCCTGTGAGCGGTTCGGATTCTCTCCGCATCTCCCTGCAGTTTGTCGAGCAGATCAACCGCCACGACGTCGACGCTCTCTGCGCGCTCATGACCGAAGATCATCGCT
>DATIGQ010000058.1 GCA_035454605.1 Terriglobales bacterium | reverse complement strand
CCGCCGTGCTTGCGGTCGCTGAGCCACTCGTCCATCCAGCGCAGGATGTCGCGCGCGACGGCGGCGAAGAACGCGTTGCCGGTCGCCTGGTAGCCGTGGACGTAGTTCTTGAGCAGCTCGGAGTTGTCGTAGGACATCTTCTCGAAATGCGGCACCACCCAGCGCTCGTCCACGGAGTAACGATGGAATCCTCCGGCGAGTTGGTCGTAGACGCCGCCGCGGGCCATCTTCTCCAGCGTGGTATCGACAACCGTGCGCAGGTAGTCTTCGCGGGTGCGCGCGTAGCGGTCGAGGACGAGGTCCATCACCGCGGGATGCGGGAACTTGGGCGCCTGCCCGAAGCCGCCGTGGCGCAGGTCGAACATCTGCACCGCCGCCTGCACAATGTTCTCAATGATGCGCGGCGAGAACTCGGCCGAGCGGCCGGTGAAGGTTTCGGCCTGGCCGATGGCGGTCATCACGCTGGCCGCCGACTGCAGCACGTCGTCGCGCTTCTCGCGCCACGCTCCGGCGATGGCTTCCAGCACGCGCCGGAACCCAGGGCGCCCGTACTGGTCGTCGGGCGGGAAGTACGTTCCGCCATAGAACGGCCGCCCGTCCGGCGTAAGGAACGCCGTCAGCGGCCAGCCGCCCTGCCCGCTGATGGCCGAGACGGCAGCCTGATAGCGGCTGTCCACGTCCGGGCGCTCGTCGCGGTCTACCTTGACCGCGATGAAGTGCTCGTTCACGACTTCCGCAATGTTCGGGTTCTCGTAGCTTTCCCGATCCATCACGTGACACCAATGGCACCAGACGGCGCCGATGTCGAGGAGGACGGGCTTGTTCTCGCGCTGGGCGGCGGCGAAGGCCTCGGGTCCCCATTCGTGCCAGCGGATGGGCTGATGCCTGGCGGAGCGCAGATACGAGGAAGAAGCCGCGGAGAGGGCGTTGGTGGATTCGGACGCCATGAAGAATCAGTCTAGCTGAAAAGGCAGCCGAGTGATCAGACGGAGGCGAGCAGCCGGCGGGCGATAGAGCAGTAAAGGTTGACGGCGTCGTGAAGCTGCTTCTTTTCCACGTACTCGGCCTCGGTGTGGGCGACGTGGATGGAGCCGGGGCCAAGCAGAAGGGGCTGGCCCCAGTTGGTGAGGGCTGGGATGTCGGTGGTGAAAGCGGCCACCATGCTGGGAATGCCGTCCAGGGCGTGGAGACGGACGAAAGGAATCTCGAGACCGAACTCGATCGTGGCCAGATCCCCGACGGCGGCGACGATGTTCTGCTTGAGTTCTTCGGCAGGACCGATGAGCCGGTAGAGCAGGTGGGCGCAGGCGTGGTCGGGGATGACGTTGGGGGCGCGGCCGCCTTCGATGAGGCCGATGTTGAAAGTGGTAGAGCCGATCTCCGGGTCGGAGGGCAGCGGCATGGCGAGCAGACGGTCGAGCGCACGTACCAGCTTTTCGGTGGCGGATTCGCCCAGGTGGGGATAGGCGGAGTGAGCCATGCGGCCGCGAGCGACGACCTCGACGCGCAGCGTGCCCTTGGACGCTACGGCAACCTTGTTTTCCGTGGGTTCGCCATTGATGAGGAAACGCACGCCGGGCGAGCGCTGGTTGGCGACGCGGGCGCCGAGACTGTCACGCTCTTCGCCGACCAGAAAGAGCAGGCCGGCGGCATGGCCTTCGCTTCGCAGGCGCTGGGCGGCGGCGACCTGTGCGGCGATGATGCCCTTGGCGTCACAGGCGCCGCGGCCGTAGATCTTTTCCTCGTCCTCGGAGGAGGAAATGAAGGGCGGGACCGTGTCCAGATGGGTGGAAAAGACCAGTTGTGGACGCGGCGATTCGGCCGGCGTGGCGTAGATGTTCGAGCGGCGGCCTTCGACCGGCATCAGCTCCACGTGATAACCGGAGGTGGAGAGCACGCCGGCAAGGAACTCCGCCACAGCAGCTTCGTTGCCGGTGATGGACTCGATGTCCACGAGCTGGCGCGTGAGGCGGACGAGGTCCATGGGGGAAGAATAGCACTCAGCACTCAGCAGTCAGCACTGATGGCGAGTGGCGAGCTGTGGGTACCCAGTGCCCGGCGGGCGGCTCGCTGATATCCTGACGACGATTCATGATCGATGGTTGCGATTGACGATTGCGGACGAAAACCGTGGCTAATGAGATCCGATCCTTTTTTCTCGAGGGTCCTGCCGGGCGGCTGGAAGCGCTGCTGAATACGGGCGATGAGAACGCCACGCACGCGGCCGTGGTGTGCCATCCGCATCCCGTGTACGGCGGGACCATGCACAACAAAGTGGTCTATCACGCCACCAAGACGCTGAACGAGTTCGGATTCCCGGTGCTGCGCTTCAACTTCCGCGGCGCTGGGCGGAGCGAAGGCGAGCACGACAACGGGCGCGGAGAAGTTGACGATGTCCGCGCGGCGCTCGACTGGCTGGAGCGCGAGTTCACCGTGCCCATTGTGTTTGCCGGGTTTTCCTTCGGGGCGGGCGTAGGGTTGCGAGTAGCCTGCGCGGATGCGCGGGTGACGGCGATGATCGCGCTGGGCACGCCCGTAGAGGCAGCAGGCCGCGAGTACGGTTACGGGTTTCTGCGCGCTTGCTCGAAGCCCAAGCTGTTCCTCAGCGGGACACAAGACCAGTACTGCCCGCGGGAGCGGATCGAGAAAGTGGTGCAAGAGGCGGCGCCGCCGAAGGAGTTGGTGCTGATCGAAGGAGCGGACCATTTCTTCGAGGGACGGCTGGGAGAAGTGCAGAAGGCGATGCGGGAGTGGGTGGAGAAACTGTGATCTGCGATCTGTGAACTAAAAAACTCCAGGACCAAAAGCCTCACCGCGAAGGACACAAGGGCAGGACGAAGTGCAGGGGACGGTCAGGTTCGGAGCGGGGTGAGGGCGCGAAGACGGTCTTCCCGCAGGTACAGCCCCAGCCAGACCAGCACGCCGAGGACCACCGGCGCGAAAAAGGGATCGCCGACGCGCACGTGGGTGGCAGTGGCGCCACCGAGGAAGGCGGTCAGCAGGATTGCGCCCAGAACCGAGGTGCGCCGAATGACGTACAAGGCCGTGCAGGCGAGTTCGAGGATGGCGATGCCGAAAGCCAGGTTCTCCGGATATCCGAGGTGAGCGAAGCCCTCGATGACCGACTGCGGCTTGACCAGTTTCATGGTGGCGCTAAAGAGCAGGAACAGTACCGGGATGGCACTGAGGATGCGTCCGGCCCAGAGCGTTCTCTTCGCAACAGGAGCTTGAGCGCGCGAATTCATATTTGAATCGATGTCAGAGATGGTTGTGGCGATGCAGGAAGTTCATCGTACCAGCCGATATGGGGCATCGGCCGTGATGCGGCGCCGCCCCGCCGCGTTCCTCATCTGCCTGAAGGCGGACTCGTTCGAGCCAGGGCTGCGTGGGAAATTCTCGCGCTGCCTTGCTCAGGACGGCGGCTGGGAGAAGTACAGAAGGCACTGCGGGATTGGCTAGGAAAGAGGACGGCGTCGTGCGCGGGCTCCTTCGTTGACTGTGCGAGCCGTGGCGACTAACATGCGGCTGAGTCGAGGTTGGAGGATTGTCGCATCCTCGGTCAGACCATTTCGCACTACCGCGTGCTGCGGAAGCTGGGCGGAGGCGGGATGGGTGTGGTGTATGAAGCCGAGGACCTCAGCCTGGGCCGCCACGTTGCACTGAAGTTCCTTCCCGAAGAAGTGGCCAAGGACCGCGATTCGCTGGAGCGGTTCCGCCGCGAAGCCCGTGCCGCATCCGCTTTGAACCACCCCAACATCTGCACCATCTACGAAATCGGCGAGCACGAAGGGCAGTCCTTCATCGTGATGGAGTTCATGGAAGGCACGACGCTCAAGGGGCACGCCGCGGGGCGACCCCTGGAGAACGAAGTGCTGGTGGACCTGGCAATCCAGATCGGGGACGCGCTGGATGCGGCGCATGGGCAGGGCATTGTGCATCGCGACATCAAGCCGGCCAACATCTTCGTGACCAAGCGCGGACAGGCCAAGGTTCTGGACTTCGGGCTGGCCAAGATCGCGGAGCGAGAGGTGGGAGCCACGGACGCCACGGCTACGGCTACGGGCCCGGAGCGACTGACCACGCCGGGCAGCCCCATGGGCACGGTGGGCTACATGTCGCCGGAGCAGGCACTGGGCAAAGAGGTGGATGCTCGCAGCGACCTCTTCTCCGTCGGGGTCGCACTCTACGAGATGGCGACGGGCACCTTGCCGTTCCAGGGTGAGAGCTCGACGGCAGTCATCGATGCCATTCTGCACAGGCCGGCGCTGCCGCCGCTGCGTCTGAACCCCAACCTCTCGCCGGAGCTGGAGCGGATCATCCTGAAGGCGATGGAGAAGGACCGAAACCTCCGTTATCAGAGCGCCTCGGAGTTGCGCAGCGATCTGCAGCGGCTGAAGCGGGATACGGAATCGGGCTACGTGTCTTCCTCGGTGGCCGCAGCAGCCGCAAGGAAGCCACGACGCGGCGCCCTGTGGACCGGAGCCGGTGTCGCGGTGGTGGTGCTGGCGGTGGCCGTTGGCATGTGGCTGGGACGCGGCAGGAAGACTGCGGAGTCGGCCAAAATCGCGCCTTCCATTGCGGTGCTTCCTTTTGTGGACATGAGCGAGGAGAAGAATCAGGAGTACTTCTCCGACGGCCTGGCCGAGGAGCTGCTCAATGACCTGGCCAAAATCCCCGAACTCCGGGTGGCCGCAAGGACCTCGGCCTTCCAATTCAAAGGGAAGAGCGAGGACCTGCGTACGGTAGGCGAAAAGCTGAACGTGGCCACCATCCTCGAAGGCAGTGTGCGCCGGGAAGGCAATCGCGTGCGCATTACGGCGCAGTTGATCAAGGCCGCGGACGGGTTTCATTTGTGGTCACAAACCTACGACCGAGAGATAGACGACATCTTCACGGTGCAGGACGAGATTGCGCAGGCGGTGGTGGGATCGCTGAAGGTGACTCTGCTGGGAGGGAAGACCGCCACGGCCACCCGGGACACGAATCCGGAAGCCTACAGCGCCTACCTGCAAGGGCGGTATTTCTTTGGGCGGCGGAGCGAAGAGGCCTTCAAAAAGGCCGTGGGCTACTACGAGCAAGCCATCAAACTGGACCCAAGCTATGCCCCGGGGTGGGTGGGTCTTGCTGAGGTACGCAGTCGCCAGGCGGATGCCGGTTACCTTCCAACGGAGGAAGGTTACGGGAAGGCTCGGGAGGCGGTGAAGCGAGCGCTGGAACTGGATCCCAATCTGGCGGAGGCACACGCCGCCATGGGGAAGATCCAGCGGAGCTACGACTGGGACTGGGCGGGAGCGGATGCCTCCTTCCGCCGGGCACTGGCTCTGGAGCCGGGCAATGCCACGGTTTTGCGGCACGTAGCGGGGCTGGCGGCCACCCTGGGCCGATTTGAAGAAGCCCTTCCGTTGGACCGCCGAGCCGTAGAGCTGGACCCCCTCAGCGCCCCAGCCTTTTTCTACCGTGGTATGGATGCCTACTATGCCGGTCGGCTGGAGGAAGCCGAGGCCGCCTTCAGGAAGGCCCTGGAGCTAACCCCGGAGCGGCCGTTAACACACAACTTGCTCAGCCGCATCTATCTGGAGCAGTCCGATCCTCAGCGGGCACTGGCCGAGATAGAGCGGGAGCCAGAGCTTTTGTGGAGCCTCTTCGGGCGGGCGCTGGTCTATCACGCCTTGGGGCGCAAGAAGGAATCGGACGCGGCCTTAACGGAGATGATCGCGAAGTACCAGGCGGTTTCTGCCTACCAAATTGCCCAAGCGTATGGTTTCCGCGGGGAAGCTGACCGGGCCTTTGAATGGCTGGAGCGGGCCTACACCCAACGCGACGGCGGTCTCACGCAGCTAAAAGGCGACCCGCTATTGAGAAACATCGAGCGGGACCCGCGCTATGCCCCCTTCCTGAAAAAGATGAACCTACCGGTTGACTAGCGCAGCCGTGGCGCGTTCCTCGTCCGCCTGGAAGCGGACTTGTTTCGCGAGTACCAGCAGATGCATCCGGTTGAGGTTGCGTTCCCACGTCTGCGCCGAAACGCGTGGCGCAGACATGAGGCACGCTCGGGTGGAGTGAATGGGGTGATTCGCTCACTTGGCGCAGCGGAAGCCGACGAAGTCGCGCGAGCCGTCCGGTGGGTGGCTGTCGCGGTACTCGACCCATAGGTTCACCGGAGCACCGTCGAAGCTGCCGCCGCGGACGACGCGCCGGGTGCGCACCTGAAGGAACGGTGCTCCTTCCGAAAACAGATTCCCTCCGGCAACCGGATTCTTTTGCGCCACAGTGGGGTAAGGCTGCCATTCATCGGCGAGGAACTGCCAGACGTTGCCTACCATGTCGAACAGCCCATATCCATTCGGCGGGTAGCTGCCGACCGGCGACGTAGTGCCCAGGCCGGTGGCAGAGAAATTCGCGCGTGTGGCGTCCGGGGGCTGATCGCCCCAGGGAAAAAGCGCGTTGAGGCCGCCGCGAGCGGCGTGTTGCCACTCGGCTTCGGTGGGCAGGCGCTTGCCAACCCAGCGGCAATAGGCGACAGCCGCATACCAGTTCACATTTACCACCGGATGGTCGGCCCTGGTGGTGAGCGTTGCGGGATCCTGCCAGTGCTTGAGGTAGTTGCGGTTGTCCAATTCGCGCGGGATGCGGTCCGGCCGCCATTGGGGATTGGCGTCGGTGAAGGTTTTGAACTGCGCGTTGGTCACCAGGTGGCGGTCGAGATGAAAGTCGTCCAGCGTGACCTGATGCTTCGGCACTTCATCTTGAAAGAGCCGCGCGGTGTTTATTCCGAAGATCTTCTGAAGGGCAGGGATGTTCGCAGCCTCGATGCCCATCTGGAAGGTGGCGCCGGGGATGCGGACCATGGCGGCGGAGTCCTCGGTTTGTGCCAGCAAACCCAAGGAAAGTGTGAAAGACAGTGCGAGGAGAAGAGTCCGAGTCATGATGCGCTTCAGGCATAGACGGCATGGGCCGCCAAAGGGTAGCGGAGCACACCGCGAAACCGGTCGAAATCATTTCACATACACGTCCACGGACCAGACCCAGGTGTGGCGGCGGCTGGCCAGGGAGAAGCCGGAGCCGCGGATGAGCTGTTCCATGGCATCGGCGGGATGTACGAAGGTGCGGAAGGAATTGCCGACGAGCCGCCGGGCGGCGTTTTCCGCCGCCATTCCCAGCCGGACGTACCAACGGTCGCGGGGGTAGGAGAGCGCGAAGCAGCGCCCGGTATGCCGCAGGACCTCTTCCAGGAGCGGCCGGTAGAGGGGGTAGCAGCAGACGACGCGGTCGAGCGTGACCACCGGCGCGGCGGGCAGATCCTTGGCCACGACCATGAAATCGCCGTGGACAAACTGGATGGCCTCGACGCAGCCGAGGCGCGCCGCTTCTTCGCGGGCAGCCACGACGTAAGCGGAGGAGGCATCGACGGCGACAGCGCGGGTGAGGCCGCGTCGGAGAAGCTCAAAGGTCAAGGCGCCGATGCCGGAGCCGACATCGAGCAGCATCCCCTCGAGCTGACCTGCCTGCGCCACGCCGTCCGAGAGCAGACGCGTGGTCGGGGCGGCGCCTCTGCGGCGGTAGTCGGCCAGTTCCTTTGTGGCCTTCTCCCGGCTGAATTGTTGTTCGGCGGCGTCGGCGAACGGGGAACAGCAGCAGGTCACGCGGAGCGCTCCTCTGATGAAGTTTAGCGCAGCCGTGGCGCGTTCCTCGTCCGCCTGGTGGCGGACTCGTTCGAGCCATGGCTGCGCGAGGAACCGCACGGCCCTGTTCCCACGTTTCCGCCCAACAGCAGGGCGTTAACATGGGGCACCCAAGCCGTATAATCCCGGCACATGTACGAAGAGACAGAACACGAATCGCCGGCGGTGGAAATGCGGGCGGTGGCGCGGGCGATCTTCCAGGAGACGCTGGGGCAGTGCACCATCCCGCGGGCGTTCGAGCGGCACGTGAGCTGCCGCAGGGGCGTGCTGCGCATCGCGGAAGACCTCTACAACCTGGAGTCGTACAAACGCACGTTCGTGGTCTCGATCGGCAAGGCGGCGCACGCCATGGCGGAAGGGTTGTTCGCGGAGGTCGGCGGGCTGGTGGAAGGGATCGCGGTGGGGACGACGGCGCCGGCTTCCCAGGTGATGGGCTTCCGCTACTTCGAGGGCGGGCACCCGGTGCCCAACGCCGAATCGGTACGGGCAGCGACGGCCATTCTGCGGGCGCTGCAGGCGCAGGGGCTGGGCTCGCTGGTGATCTACATGATCAGCGGGGGCGGGTCGGCAGCAGTAGAAAAGCCGATCGATGAGGACATCTCGCTGGATGACCTGATAGCCACCTATCGGGCGCTGGTGCATTGTGGCGCGCCCATCGCGGAGATCAACGCCATCCGCAAGCATCTTTCCGCGGTGAAGGGGGGACGCATGGCGCGGGCGGCGGCGGCGGCGCAGCAGGTGTCGGTGCTGGTCTCGGACGTGCCCGAAGGCGCGCTGGACGCGCTGGCCTCGGGGCCGACCATGCCGGATTCCTCGACGGTGGAGGATTGCTATCGCGTGGCGCAGCAGTACGGCCTGCTCGCGGAGCTGCCGCTTTCGGTGCGTTACCTGTTCGAGAAGCACGCGCTGGAGGAGACACCGAAAGCGGGCGACGAGGCCTTCCGGCGGGCGCGCTGGTGGCCGATCCTTTCCAGCACCACCGCGCAGGAAGCGGCGGGCGTGAGCGCCACACGGCAGGGATTCGTGGTGGACGTGGACAACCGGCCGGACGACTGGGACTACGAGCGCGCCGCCGACTACCTGCTGGGACGTGTGCGCGAGATGCGGGAGAAGGCGGAGCGAGTCTGCCTGGTATCGGTGGGCGAGGTGACGGTGAAGGTGGGCCCGAAGAGCGGCACCGGCGGCCGCAACGCGCAGTTCGCGCTTTATTGCGCGGACAAGATCGCCGGGCAGAACATCACCGTGCTGAGCGCCGGGACGGACGGCATTGACGGCAACAGTCCGGCGGCGGGGGCGGTGGTGGATGGAACCACGCTGGCGCGAGCGCGAGCCCGCGGGATGGATATCGAGACGGCATTGCGGGGTTTCGACGCGTACCCGGTGCTGGAAGCGCTGGGGGACGCGATTGTGACCGGGCCGACAGGGACGAATGTGAGGGATGTGAGGCTGTTGATCGCCTATTGAAGCAGTGCATCAGTCGGAGCGGAAAGCGGTCCACGCCTAGAAGAAACGAGTTACTCCTTCTTCCAACACCACGACCCGGTCATGGACGCCGTGGCGGCGGGCTTCGGCGGCGAGGTATTCCAGGGGCTGGTGGAAAGGCTCGTGGGAGAGGCGGAAGCTGCCGTAGTGCATGGGCACCATCCAGCGCGAACCCAGGTCGAGAAACGCCTGGACGGCGTCGGCCGGACTGGTGTGAACGGCGCGGAAGCTGGGCGGATCGTAGGCGCCGATAGGAAGCAGGGCCAGATCGGGACGCAAGCGGCGGCCGATCTCGCGGAAGCCTTCGAAGTAGGCGGTATCGCCGGCATGGTAGATGGATTGGCGGCCATGGCGGAGGACGTAGCCGCCGTACCCGCGGTGCATGTCAGTGAGGACGCGGGCGCCCCAGTGGCGGGAGGGCACGTGGGTGATCTCGACGCCGCCCAGGCGGTGGGTCTCCCACCAATCCATTTCGATGATTTCGCGGAACCCGAGGCGGTACACCAGATCGCGGACGTCGCGGGGCACAATGATGGCCGGCGCGGTCCCGGTGAGGCGGCGGGTGGCGCGCGCGATAGCGCGAAGCGACGGCCGATGCAGGTGGTCGAAATGAGCGTGCGTGACCAGCACGGCGTCGATGGGCGGCAGGTCAGGGACGCGCAGGCCGGGACGGCGCAGGCGCTTGAGCACGAACAGCCAGCGGGCAAAGTTGGGGTCCAGCATCAGGTTCTGGTGGGCGAGCTGGACGAAGAAGGCAGAGTGACCGATGAAGGTCATGGCCAGCTCGCCGTTGCGAGCCAGGATGGGGCGGTGAGTGTGGCCGGTGCGCGGCGTAACCGCCGAGTGGCGGATGAGGCGCGTGAAGTTGCGCGCCCGGCGGCGCAAAGGAACGTCCATCATAAGTACAGATGCTCGCGGCCCCGCCGGCGATGCGACCCCAGAGGCCGGATAGCGAATGATACAGGAAAGCGAGGTTGAGGGACGAGGGGGAAGCAAGCCTCGGGTAGCTCACGCAGCCTAGCGATTAGGCATTTTGTGAATCCGGGTAGGACCGAGTTTTCTGAACAGGCGAGCAATGAAGCGCTCCCCAGGGATTGGCGGTACATCTTGGCCGTTCTTCGTTAGGATTGAAGCGCAGACACGGATACACTCAGGGCAGATGAAGGCATCGTTGTCAGGTGCGGCGATGGCACACTCAAGTTCCTCCGCTGACTTTTTGCAGAAGGAACACCTTGCAGGACCAGACATGCCAGTAGCCTACCGCTTTTCCCCATGGTGGCGCCACGGGTTCTTTGAGAGGGCGTCGTCCCTAAGGGACTTCGTCCCGTACGTGCAGCGGTCCCAGCGCTGAAGCGCTGGGCTACGATACTTCGTCCCTGCGGGACTCTTTATGAACGAGCTGCGGCGGAGAACCGACGCCGCGAGATACAGAATTGACCTCTTCAGGTTGGCTCACGCGGGTCATACGGGGCACCGTCGAGATCGTGTGGAACCCGACGGGCCTTGACCGGGGGGCCGCGCTCCTTTGTAATCGTGCGTTCGATTTCCGGAGGAGGAATCATGCGCATTGCATTCATTGGAATGGGCATCATGGGGCGACCCATGGCCGCCAACCTGGTGAAGGCCGGGCACGAGGTGACGGTTTGGAACCG
>DATIGQ010000057.1 GCA_035454605.1 Terriglobales bacterium | reverse complement strand
TGCACACCGAAAACTTCAGCATGCCGGTAGCGTGGTCGGAAGGCGCGACACAAGTGGAAGTAGTGGCGCCGGTGTCCTTCCGCGTACGGGCGGTCTCGATGGCGTGGTCGCCTCCGACGCGCGGGGTGGTGCGCGCGCGGGTGGTGGACGTGGGACAGGGAAGCCCGGCGGAGCTGGCTGCGGCCGCCGACACCCGCAACGCGCTCCTGCTCGTGCATGCGGCGCCCATGCACACCTGGGACGACCTGTTTGCCGAATACCTGCGCGCGCCGGCCATCGTGGAGGCGGCGGTGCGCGGAGGGGCCGCGGGTATCGCCTTCATCTCCACCCGGGAGCACGACCTGCTTTACCGGCACATCGGCTTCAACGACGGCAAGCTCGATCGCCTGCCCATGGTGCAACTGGCGCGCGAAGACGGTTTGCGCATCGCACGGCTGCTCGAAGCAGGAAAAAGAGTGGAAGTCGCGGTGTCGTTGCCCAATCAGGTGGGGCCAGCGTTCACGACCGCCAACGTAGTCGCGGAGATTCGCGGGCGCGAGAAGCCGGAGGAATACGTCGTGCTGGGCGCACACCTGGATTCGTGGGATCTGGGTACGGGCGCGCTGGATAACGGCTGCAACTCGGCGCTGGTGGTGGACGCGCTGCGCGCCATCCAGGCCTCGGGCGTCCGGCCGCGCCGCTCCATCCGGTTCATTCTTTTCTCCGGCGAGGAACAAGGATTGCTGGGTTCGCGAGCCTATGCGGCGGCCCATCGCGCGGAGCTGGATGGCGCCGTGGCCGTGGTCATCTTCGACACCGGGATCGGCGAGGTGACGGGGTTCTCGCTGGGAGGGAGAACTGACATCGTCGATGCCGTCGGATCCCTGGTGGACCCCTTCCGCGGCTGGGGCGTCGCCACGCTTACGACCGACGCCTTCATCGGCACGGACAATTTCGACTTCCTGCTCGAAGGAGTGCCCACGCTGGTAGCCAATCAGAAAGAGGCCAACTACCTCATCAACTACCACGCCAGCTCGGACACTTTCGACAAGGTGGACCTCGAGCGCCTGAGGAAGCACGTGGCCATCGCCGCCGGAGTGACGTTCGCGATCGCGGACGCGGAGGAACGCGTTGGTTCGCGGCAATCGCGCGCCCAGGTCGAGCAATTGCTTCGCGATAGCGGCCTGGAACAGCAGATGAAGACCTTCGGCCTGTGGGCGGATTGGGAAGCCAAGCGGCGCGGTCGGCAATGATCCCTCGGCACTTTCGGATTGCGTCGCGGATCGACGAATCCGGAAAGTGTCTTCCCGCAGGTGGCAATAACCTCTAGTCTCGCTGCATGCAGCTCTCGGCCCTCGATTGGGCGGTGATCGTAGGGTACTTCGCGCTGAACCTGGGCGTGGGGCTGTACTGGTACCGGCGGGCCAGCGGCAGCACAACGGATTACTTCGTCAGCGGGCGGCAGGCGCCCTGGTGGCTGGCGGGGACGTCGCTGGTGGCGACCACTTTCGCGGCGGACACGCCGCTGGTGGTGACCGGGCTGGTGTTCCGCTACGGGATCGCGGGCAACTGGCTGTGGTGGGCACAGGCGCTCAGCGGGATGCTCACCGTGTTCTTCTTCGCCCGCCTGTGGCGGCGGGCCGGCGTCATCACCGACATGGAGTTCGCCGAGTTGCGCTATGCCGGGCGCCCGGCGGCCTTCCTGCGCGGCTTCCGCGCGCTGTACTTCGCGCTGCCGGTGAACACCATCATCCTGGGCTGGGTGAACCTGGCCATGGCCAAGATCCTGGAGGTCACCCTGGGGATCGAACGCCTGCACGCGGTGATGTTCTGCCTGGCGTTGACCATGGTCTACACCACCGTGAGCGGATTGTGGGCGGTGATGTGGACCGACCTGGTGCAGTTCGCGCTGGCCATGTTCGTGGTGATCGCGCTGGCGGTGGCCGCCGTGCGCGCCGTAGGCGGAATGGAATCGCTGGCGGCGCGAGTGGCGGAACTGGACGCCGTTCGGGGCACGGACACGCTAGCCTTCCTGCCCGGGCCGCAGTCGGCATGGTTCGCGATGTTCGTCGTTTACTTGAGCGTGAACTGGTGGGCGAGCTGGTATCCGGGAGCGGAGCCGGGCGGCGGCGGCTACGTCGCCCAGCGCATCTTCTCCGCCAAGGACGAGAAGCATTCTCTCGCCGCCACGCTGTGGTTCAACCTGGCGCACTATGCCCTGCGGCCGTGGCCGTGGATCCTGACGGCGCTGGCGGCGGTGGTGCTCTATCCGCAGGCGAAAGATCCCGAGGCAGCGTACGTGCAGGTCATGGTGGACCACCTGCCGGCCAGTTTGCGCGGGTTGTTGCTGGCGGGCTTCGCGGCGGCCTACATGTCCACGGTGAGCACGCACATCAACCTGGGCGCCAGCTACCTGGTGAACGATTTCTACCGGCGATTCCTGCGGCGGAGCGCGGAAGAGCAGCATTACGTGCGGATGTCGCGCGCGGCCTCGGTGCTGGTGGCTCTGGCGGCGGGCGTGGCCACCTACTTCATGGTGTCTCTGGAAGGAGCCTGGAAGTTCCTCATTGCCCTGGGCGCGGGCGCGGGGCCGGTCTTCATGCTGCGCTGGTTCTGGTGGCGGATCAACGCCTGGTCGGAAGTGGCGGCCATGTCGGCGGCAGCAATTTCGTCGCTGGTCTTGCAGTCACGGCTGGCGACACCGCTGGCCGCACGGCTTGCGGCATGGGATCCGCAGTTGCCCGTCGGACCGCTGGATCCCAACCATGCGCACGGATTCGCCTGGCTGATGGTGCTGACCGTGAGCATCACTACGCTGGCGTGGATCTGCGTTACCTTGGCCACGCCGCCGGAACCGGAAGCCCATCTGCGCGCCTTCTACCGGCGGGTGCGGCCCGCGAGCGCGGGCTGGCGGCCCATCGCGCGGCTGGAAGGCGAAGGGTCGCGGCAGAGCCTGCTGTGGTCCGCGGCCGACTGGATCGCCGGCTGCGCCCTGGTCTACGCCGCGCTGTTCGGTGTGGGACGTCTCCTGTTCGGGGACTGGATGCGGGCCGCCGGCCTGCTGCTCGTGGGCCTAGCCGCGGGTGCGTTCATTTTTTGGGACCTGAAGCGCCGGGGCTGGGAGACGCTCAGCCAGTAGGCCGCGGGCCTCCGTTACAATGGCGGTCGAAGCCGGAATCGGCTACGCATGACCGAGCCCACCACGTTCTGGATCGCCTTCAACGCCTTCGTGGTCCTGATGCTGGTCCTGGACCTCAAGGTCTTCCACCGCAAATCGCACGTCATCGAGTTCAAGGAGGCCCTGGCCTGGAGCGCCTTCTGGGTCAGCCTGGCGGTGCTGTTTGCCATCGGCATCTACCTGTGGTGGCCGGAACCGGAACTGCGCAAGACGAAGACGCTGGAGTTCGTGACCGGTTACCTGATCGAAGAGTCGCTCAGCGTCGACAACCTGTTCGTCTTCCTCCTGATCTTCTCCTATTTCAAGGTGCCGCGGCTCTACCAGCACAAGGTGCTGTACTGGGGGATCATCGGGGCGCTGGTGATGCGCATCGCCTTCATCCTGCTGGGGGTGGCGCTGATCCGGCAGTTCCACTGGATCATTTACATTTTCGGCGCGCTGCTGATCTACAGCGGCGTCAAGCTCTTCCACCAGGAAGAGGCGGAGATCCATCCGGAGAAGAACCCGCTGTTACGCTTGTTCCGCAAGTTCTATCCCACTACCAAGCGCTACTACAACGGGCACTTCTTCATTCGCAAGCGGGGCATCTGGATCGCCACGCCCATGTTCCTGGTGCTGCTGGTGGTGGAAAGCACCGACGTGCTGTTCGCGGTGGACTCGATCCCGGCGATCCTGGCCATCTCGCACGACCCGTTCATCGTGTACACCTCGAATGTGTTCGCCATCCTGGGGCTGCGCTCCATCTACTTCGCGCTGGCGGGCGTGATGGAGATCTTCCACTACCTGCACTACGGCCTGAGCGTCATCCTGATCTTCATCGGGGCGAAGATGATCATCTCCGGATTCTTCAAGATCCCGACCGGAGTGGCGCTGGCGGTGGTGGCCGTGGTGCTGGGCATCTCGATCGTGGCGTCGCTGGTGAAGCCGCACAAGAAGGCCAAGTTCCCGCACGTCGAGCCGTCGGAAGAGTAAGTGCGGGCGGACCCGCTACTCGAAGCGGACGCCGCTCTTCGAGAGCACGGAATGCTTCTGGTACCGGGCGTCGTTGCGGAGGGGGAAGTCCGTGCGGTAGTGGGCACCGCGGCTCTCCTCGCGGGCCAGAGCGGAGCGGGCGATGAGCGTCGCCACCTGATGGAGGTTCACGGCTTCGCAGGCGCGGCGCGAGGTGCGTGGCGGCAGGCTCTCCTGCCATTCTTCCAGTTCGGCGACGGCTTCGCGCAGGCGGCGTCCGTCGCGCACGATGCCGGCGTTCTTCCACATCAGGAGTTGCACGCTGTGGATCAGCCCTTCGGCTTCGGCGGGATGGTGGCCGGGACTCGAGGCGGTCTTGGCGACCGTCTTCGCCGCTGCGGACTTCGCCGAGTCGGCCGACTTCTTGGGCCTGGCAGTTCCTGGATTCCCTTGTTCCTCCCGCATCGCAATCCCGGCGCGGGCGCCGTATACCAATCCCTCCAGCAGTGAGTTGCTGGCCAGCCGGTTGGCGCCGTGGACGCCGGTACCCGCAGCCTCGCCCGCGGCGTAAAGGCCGGGCAGGCTGGTACGACCATCGAGGTCGGTGCGCACGCCGCCCATGGCGTAGTGCGCGGCCGGGCGGACGGGAATCAGGTCGGTGGTGATGTCCACGTTGTACTTCATGCAGGTGGCGTAGATGCGGGGGAAGCGGGCCTGCACGTGCCCGGCGTCCAGATGCGTCAGGTCCAGGTAGACCACCGGCTCGGCCATCCGGCAGACCTCGAGTTCGTGGACGATGGCGCGAGCCACCACGTCACGCGGAGCCAATTCTGCCATCTCGTGATACTTGGGCATGAAGCGCAGAGTCTCGGCGTTGCGCAGGTACGCGCCTTCGCCACGCAAGGCCTCCGAAAGCAGGAAGCGGGGCGCCTTCTTCAGGTAGAGCGCCGTGGGATGGAACTGCACGAACTCCATATCGGCGACCTCGGCGCCGGCGCGGAAGGCCATGGCCACGCCGTCACCGGTGGCGACGCCGGGGTTGGTGGTCTCGCGATAGACCTGTCCCAGACCGCCGGTGGCGAGCAACACCGCCTTGGACCGCACCGCATGAAGCTCGCCCTTGGGACCCAGCAGGGAGACGCC
>DATIGQ010000056.1 GCA_035454605.1 Terriglobales bacterium | reverse complement strand
TGATTGGGCTCCCATCCCATGCCGTTGGTGGTGAACCAGTTGCGCTTCTCGACATTCCATTTCTGATAGAAAGTCGAACCACTCTTGCGGGTACCGACCGAGAGGAAGTTGGCGTCATAGCGCAGCATGAAGTTGAAGTCCATGCCCCGGCCGGGACGCGAGACGATGGGAATGCGCACGCTCAGGCCGCCGCTGCCAATATCGACACTCTCCACATCGGTCCCAATCGACGTGGAGAAGGGCAAATCACCCGAGCGGTTCTGATTGGTGACCGTCTTCGGCGTTTCGTCCTGCCCCTGCGCGGCCGGCAGCAGGATCATCGCCAAGAAGAGTTCGACGGCAATCGTGTATTTCGTTCTCCTCATGGCCGCCTCCTACTGGAAATCGCTGTCGGCAATCCCGACGTTGACCCGCACGTTGCTGAACACCACCTCATCCAGCTTCTGATCGTTGTCAAAGCGCTCCAGGCGGAACGGCATGAGCACCCCGTTCACCATCCGGTAGTCGCTGTACCGCACCTCCCAGGTGGAACGGTTCTCGATGGCATCGGGAGCAAAGACGAAGGTCCGGGTTTTCGCAACGACCAGCGTCTGGGCGTCGAGGAAGACGTGAAACTCTGAGGTCACTTCATCGACCCATCGTGTTTTCTCACTACGCGGAACAGCCACGAACTTGACGTGATAGAAAGTGCCTGTGCGGTCCTGTTCAACGCCCTCGTAGAAGATGCGGATGTTGGGCCGGGCCACATCAATGACGCAGGCCAGTGCGGGAACGTGTTCCGGGCGCTGATAACGCGTGGAGTGGAGCGGCGCGCGCTCCCGCTTGCCATCCCGGACGTCATAGCCGGCACCTCGGCTGACGCTGGAGGTTTGTTGGCAGTCCTGCGCAGCAAAGTCCACACGCATTCGGTCGGTGCCCTTGCTTCGAGCGATTAGGGCACCGGGCGGCTCGCGGCCGTCGGCGCGGGTGACAGACCCCTCAGCGTAGGTATCGAGGACGTTCGCCGCGCCCATCACGGCTGCGCACTGCATCAGCAGCGCAACCGCTTGTGGGTCACGGGTTACCTGGGTAGTGGATTCTGCAGTTGGGGAACCTAAGTCCTGGCCAATCGCAGATCCCGCCAACGCCAGAACAACAGACGCCTGCAAGATAGATCGCTTCACACTGCCCCTCCTCGGGTTCCCTGCCATCGGTTGCCTGTCGTGAACCTGAAGGAGGTGAACCCTAGCAGAAGCGGTAGGCGGCCCCGCAGCGGCGTCTGTTTTTGTTCCGGAATCGGAACAGGAGCAAAGAAAAGGAGAACAAACGGCGAAAACCTGAAAGGTGAGAAAACCTTACAGGCTCATCACCATGCCTTCGGCGGCGGCGCGGACTTTGGGGTAGTAGCTGCGGGCTTTTTCGACGATGGAGTCGATGCAGACGTCGGAGTGGTCGGGGTCGTGGTGGAAGAGCACCAGCTCCTTGGCGCCGCTTTCCATGATGATGTTGATGCCTTCGCGCCAGGTGCTGTGTCCCCAGCCGCGCTTGGAGGCTTCGTACTCTTCGGGGAGATATTGGGCGTCGTAGATGAGGACGTCGGCGCCCTCGGCGAGCTGGCGCACGTTCTTGTCGAACACCGGGTGGCCGGGCTCGTTGTCGGTGGCGTAGACCACGATCTTGTCTTCGGTCTCGACGCGGAAGCCCAGGCAGCCCTGGGGATGATTGAGCCAGCGCGACTGCACGACGCAGTCGTCGAAGGCGATCTTGTCTTCCTCCAGGTCGTAGAAGTGGCGGTGGGCGGCCATCTCGCTCATGTTCACCGGGAAGTAGGGGTCGGCCATCTGCTCTTCGATGGCGCGCTGCAGGCCGCGCGACTTGGAGGACGAGTGGAAGAAAAAGTAGTTGTCCTTGCTGCTGTAGAGCGGCCAGAAAAACGGGATGCCCTGGATGTGGTCCCAGTGAAAGTGGGAGATGAAAACGTGGGCGTGCACGGGGTTGGGAGCGAACTCGGACATGAGCTGCTTGCCCAAGATACGGAAGCCGGTGCCGCAGTCGAAGACGTAGAGATGGCCGTTGATGCGCATCTCGACGCAGGAGGTATTGCCGCCGTAGCGGAGGTTTTCCGCCTGCGGCGTCGGGGTGGAGCCGCGCACTCCCCAGAATTTGATCTGCATCGCCACCAGACCCGCTCCCCAAAAGGCGGGAATCGCCACGCACGCCCGCGCCGGGCGTGAATCGTTTCCGAGTATACGTCAAGCCAGTTTCGCGCCGCAGCAGGAACGTTCCGTCTTCAGAGTGCCTCGGCGGGTTCGGGTGAGAAGCAAAGGCAAACCCAAAGGGCACCCTTCGACGGGCTCAGGGCAGGCTCCGGCGACACGAACGGCGCGAATTGGACGATTGGGACGTGACACCGTAACCATCCAGCGCGCCAGGCATCTGGAACACGCCCCTATAATCGAAGACTCCCTGGCCATGGTGGTTCCCGACTATCGCGAGTTCGTGCGCCTGAGCCGGCGGGCCACGCTGGTGCCGGTGGCGCGGGCGGTGAGCGCCGACCTGCTGACGCCGGTCTCGGCGTTCCTGGCCGTGGCCGCGAATGAACCCCATGCGTTCCTGCTGGAGTCGGTGGAGGGCGGCGAGCGCATCGGGCGCTACACCTTCCTGGGCGCCCGTCCGTACCTGGTTCTGGAGGGCAGCGGCGCGCATTCGGTGATGCTTCGCGGGCGCCGGCGGGAGCACCGCGCCGGCAACATCCTGGAGACGGCGAAGGAATTGCTGCGGGAGCATCGGGTGGCACGGGTGCCGGGACTGCCGCCGTTCACCGCTGGAGCGGTGGGCTTTGTGGCCTACGACTTCGTGCGCCGGCTGGAGCGCCTGCCGGAGAAAGCCACCGACGACCTGCATCTGCCCGACGGCACGCTGATGTTCTTCGACCGGATCCTGGCCTTCGACCACGTGCGCCGCCAGATTCACATCCTGGCCGCGGCCGACGTGCGCGACAAGTCCGCGGCGGCGTTGCGGCGCTCCTACGAGCGAGCCCTGGCCGATATTTCCCGCATCGAGAGGCGCTTGGCGGGCGGCGTGCGTCCCGCCGATCTGCGCGCTCTCGAAGCTCCGGCGCGGCTTCGGCCAGTGCGGGTTCGCAGCAGCATGACGCGCCGCAGGTACCTGGAAGGCGTGCGAAGCATCAAGCGGCACATCGCGCGCGGCGACGTGTACCAGACGGTGCTCTCCCTGCGCCTTGACTTCCGACCCGGCGTCGGGCCGTTCGCCATCTACCGCGCGCTGCGCGCCGTGAACCCTTCGCCCTACCTGTATTACCTGCGCATGGGTGAGACGGAAGTGCTGGGTTCTTCGCCGGAGATGCTGGTGAAGGTTGCGGGGCGGCGGCTGGAGTACCGGCCCATTGCGGGCACGCGGCCGCGCGGCGCCGACGATGCCGCCGACCTCCGCCTGGAAGCGGAACTGCGCGCCGACGAAAAGGAACGCGCCGAACACGTCATGCTGGTGGACCTGGGCCGCAATGACCTGGGGCGGGTGGCGGAATACGGCTCGGTGCGGGTGCGCGACCTGATGTTTGTGGAGCGCTATTCGCACGTCATGCATCTGGTGTCGGCGCTGGAGGCGGGCTTGCGCCCCGGCCTGGACGCGCTCGACGCTTTCGCCGCCTGCTTCCCCGCCGGCACGCTGACGGGCGCGCCCAAAGTGCGCTCCATGCAGCTCATCGAGGAGCTGGAGCCGATGCGGCGTGGACTTTACGGAGGCGCGGTGCTCTACGCCGACTTCGCCGGCAACCTGGATTCCTGCATCGCCATCCGCACCCTGCTGGCGCGCAGCGGCCGGGCCTGGGTGCAGGCGGGCGCGGGAATCGTGGCGGACTCCAGACCCGAGCGCGAGTGGGACGAGTGCATGTCGAAAGCACAGGCGTTGATGAGGGCGGCGGAGATGGCGCGCGGGGCGCGCTAAGTGGCTAGTGACTAGTGACTAGTGGCTAGCGAACCATCAGCAGCGAAAGAGAGGAAACATGGCTTTACACTCGTATGAAGACCTTATCGCATGGCAAAAAGGCGTTGATCTTGTTACCGAGGTCTATCGAGCCACCAAGGGTTTTCCTAAAGACGAAGTTTACGGACTCACGGCGCAGTTGCGGAGGGCGGCGGTGTCGATTCCGAGCAATATCGCGGAGGGGCAAGGCAGGCTGTCGACAGGGGAGTTCAAGCAGTTTCTTGGTCATGCCCGGGGCTCCCTCTACGAACTCAACACGCAATTGCGCATTGCTGAAAAGTTGGAGTATCTCTCCAGAGAGGAGCAGGATGCTCTGAGCAGCCGTTCCGCTGAAGTAGGCCGAATCCTGAACGGGCTGATGTCCTCGTTGGACAAGTGAAATTGGTTACGGCAACTAGCCACCAGCCACTAACCACTAGCCACTATGATCTTGGTGCTCGATAACTACGACTCGTTCACCTACAACCTGGTCCAGTATCTGGGCGAGTTGGGGGCGAAGATCGAGGTCCGTCGGAACGACCATGTCACCCTCGAGGAAGTGGAAGCGCTGCGGCCGGAGGGCATCGTGATCTCGCCCGGGCCGGGCACTCCGCGGGAGGCCGGCATCTCGATCCCGCTCATTCGCCGCTTTGCCGGACGCGTGCCGATTCTGGGTGTGTGTCTCGGTCATCAGGCCATCGGCGAAGCTTTCGGCGGGCGCGTGGTGCGCGCACCCCGCCTCATGCACGGCAAGGTCAGCCAGGTGGAGCACGACGGCCGGACCATCTTCCGCGGGCTTCCGTCGCCCCTGACGGCAACGCGCTACCATTCGCTAATGGTCAGCCCGCGCAATTTGCCTCGCGAACTGGAGGTCAGCGCCCGGACGGGGCGAGGCGAAGGCGCCTCCGTGATCATGGGGCTGCGGCACCGGCGCCTGCCGGTGGAAGGCGTGCAATTCCACCCGGAAAGCGTCCTTACCCAGAAAGGAAAGCGCATTCTGGCCAACTTTCTGGCCTTGTGGAAAGCCGCGCGAATACGGGCCAGGACGTAGGAAAGGCAGGTACTTCCGTGCCGGAGATACTCCTTGACAGCCGCGCCGAACGGCGAGATGCTTAACCAGTTTTGACGGCGCCGTTCCATGCCCCCACTCGACGGAGAGGCACGCATGCCTGAAACCGAAGGGAAGCCGGTTCCGTCTGCGACCGAGCCGGAGCAAAGGGGCACGCGCCGCTTCGCCCTCCAGCTCCCGGTCAGCGTCAAGTACGCAGACGGCAAGAACCAGGATGAGTCGGCGCTGACCCGGGACGTGAGCGCCCGCGGCGTCTACTTCTACGTGGATTCGAAGCTGGCGGTGGGCTCCGACCTGGAGTTCACGCTCACTCTGCCGTCAGAGATCACGCTGACCGACAGCATCCGTGTCCGCTGCAAAGGCAAGGTGGTGCGGGTGGAAGAGAACCCCAGTGCATCCAAGGTTGGGGTGGCGGCGGCCATCGAGCAATACGACTTCATCTCTGACACGCAGACGTAGACGGCCGCGTCCTGGCGGCGTAGCCTTGAGTTCCGTTGATGCCTCGTTTCCATCCCCTTGTGCGAGCCGCCTGCCTCTCCCTTGTCCTCTGGCTATGCCCACCAGCCCCGGCGCAAGAAGCCATCGGCGAAGTCTTTTCCACCTCGGCCACCGTGCGCGGGGCGATGGTGCTCACCGGTAGCGGCACCCGCCTGCTGAGCGGTTCCTCGGTGACGGCGTCCGGCGAAACGGCGCTGATCCGGCTCGAACGCGGCGGCGAAGTGCGCGTCTGCCCGCGCACCACCGTTTCCGTCACCGCCTCCAAGACGGGGCGCGACCTGCTGTGGGCGCTGAGCCAGGGGGCGCTCGAACTCCACTTCGACTTGCCGGCCTCCGCCGATAACGTGATGACGCCCGACTTTCGCATGATGCTCTCCGGTCCGGGCGCCTTTCACTTCGCCATCCGCTCCGACGAGCGTGGCCGCACCTGCGTGCGCTCGCTAGCCCGCAACACGGCGGCGCTCATCGTGTACGAGCAATTTGGCGACGGCACCTTCCAGGTGAAGCCCGGGGAGCAAGTTGTATTCCGCAATGGGAGGGTGGAGGAAGCCGAGACCGCCGAGATGAGTTGTGGCTGCCCGCCTCCGCCCGAACCCGTAAAGACGGCCGAGGCCACCGCGCCTGCGGCCTTGGCACCACCGGTGGAGCCGGGAAGAGACAACGACAGGCCGGATGCAGAGCTCCAACCCTCTGCCCCCGCCTCAGCGGTGGCGGGGGAGCCTGTGCCGCCCGCCCCGGATCCCAAGGCGTTGGAGTGGAGGCCGGGTGCGCCTGCGCCTCCGGAGGCAGCCTGGAGCCCGCCGGTGGCTCGATCGGACATCACCGCGCCTCCCCCGCCCGCGATGCCGGGTGAGATTCGGGTGCAGATCGATGCCCCCTTCGTTTTCCGCGCCACCGACATCGTTCCCGCGCCGCCCCGGGAAATTGCCCGCGCCGATCTGCGGACTTTGCCGGAAGGCCCGGTGCCTGAGGTGCGGACTGCGCAGCCTGTGGCTCCGCCGGCTGCGACCGCGGAGTCCCCGGCGCGGGTCAAGAAAAAGAAACGGGGTTTTTTCAGCGCGATTGCCGGGTTTTTCTCCGCGCTTTTTGGGGGCGGGAAGGGATGACGGGGTTTCCGCTTTGGAAACCCATTGTGGCCCGTAAGCGTCTATACTAAGGGGTAGGGATGTCAACCTCGACGGTAAACCGTGCACCGGGCGGAATGGGTGTGCCCTCGCCTCCGAAGCCACGCCAGCAGACCGACATCCTGCCGACGCTCTTCGGGGCTGGCTATGGCGCCTACGCCCAGCAACCGAACAGTTTTGTTCTGTCGTTCCTGGTGCATGTGCTAGCGGCGGTCCTTCTCCTCATTTCCACCACCTTCGTGGTGAAGAAGCACGACGTGATCCGCGCCCAGGTATCCGGACTGGTGACCGACATCAGTCCGTACATCCTGCCGCCCGCCAAGGACGAAGCCGGCGGCGGAGGTGGCGGCGGCGATCGCGACAAGTTGGCGGCCTCCAAGGGAAACCTGCCCAAGCTTTCACGCTCGCAGATCACGCCTCCTACGGCCATCATCCGCAACCCCGATCCCAAGCTGCCGGTCGAGCCCACGGTGGTGGTGCCGCCGGAATTGCGCTTGCCGCAGGGCGGGCAGCTCGGTGATCCACTTTCGGCGGCCCTGGCGCTCTCCAACGGCACGGGCTCCGGCGGCGGCATCGGCTCAGGCTCTGGCGGGGGTGTCGGGTCAGGACGCGGGCCGGGTGTCGGGCCCGGCTGGGGCGGCGGCATCGGTGGTGGTGCCTATCGCGTAGGCGGGGGAGTAAGCGCTCCGCGCCTGATCTATCAGACGGACCCCGAGTTTTCCGAAGAGGCCCGCAAGGCGAAGTACCAGGGCACGGTGGTCCTGAACGTGGTGATCGGTCCGGACGGGCGGGTGCACGATATCCGCATTGCCCGCTCGCTGGGCATGGGCCTGGATGAAAAGGCCATCGAGGCGGTGAAGGTCTGGCGCTTCGAGCCCGGACGCAAGGACAATACTCCCGTGCCAGTCCAGGTCGCCATCGAGGTTAACTTCCGCCTGTACTGACGGGAGTCCACCGGATGACGGCTCCGCACCTTCCCGGGTTTTCTCTGTAACCTCGGTCCCCTAACGTTTCAGCGGGAACTTCGACACCTTCTCCCTGGCGGTCTCGAGGATTTCCTCGCCGCGCTCACGCAACTCCCCGGCGCGCTCACCGACCAGGTCGGCGGCGTCTTCCGCCCGCCGCTTCAACAGGCGCCGCGTGATGCGCCCGGAATGTGGCGCTACCAGCAACGCTACCGCCGCTCCTGCCGCTGCTCCGATAAGGAAGAATGCCATCGCCACGCCAGCCACATCGCGCCCGGCTGGACGGTACTCGCCTTCCTGATGTTTGGACATATCCACCTCCAATCCAACCATGATACCGCCCCGGCATTTCCCAAGTCGCGCCGGGCGCGTGTAAAATAATTTTTTCGAGATGGCAGCCGCTTCGAGCAAGCTGCCGGAGAGGCGCGTCCGCGCCTCCCGAATCCAGGATATGTAGAGGAGACGTTTCGTTCGCATGTACGTGACCGCCACCCAATTGCGCCCCGGCATGATTGTGATGCACAACAAGGATCTGCATGCCGTTTTCAGCGTGGAGCACCGCACCCCGGGCAACAAGCGCGGTTTCATCCAGGCCAAGCTTCGCAACCTGCGCACCGGCTCCCTCATCGACCACCGGTTCCGCGCCGAAGACGATGTCGAAAAAGTGGTGGTGGATGAGGTCGAAATGGAGTACCTGTACCACGATGCCGCCGGTCATCACTTCATGAACACCGAGACCTACGACCAGGTGGTGCTCAGCGGCGAGGTGCTGGGCGAAGCCGTAGACTACCTCATCGCCAACATCGCGCTGAAGGTGGAGTTCCACGAGGGCAAGGCCATCGGGGTCGAGTTGCCGCAGACCGTGGACCTTGAGGTGGTGGAGACCGAGCCCGGCCTGCGCAGCGCCACCGCTTCCAGCGTGATGAAGCCCGCCAAGCTCGAGACCGGACTGGTGGTGAACGTGCCGCCCTTCATCAATGCCGGGGAGAAGATCCGCGTCGATACGGCCGAGGGCGTCTACCTGGAGCGAGTGAAATAGCATTCAGCCGTCAGCATTCAGCCCGGGTAGGCAGCTCCCTGACTGGCAACTGACCACTGGCAACTGACTTGGAAGCTCGTCGCTACATCGTCCGCGGCCGCGTGCAAGGCGTAGGTTTTCGCTGGTTCGTGGAACGCGAAGCGCGAATGCTCGGCATCAACGGCTGGGTGCGCAACAACGCCGATGGCTCAGTCGAGGTCCTGGCCATCGGCACGCATGAGCAGGTCACCGCTCTGCGCGCACGGCTGTATGCTGGCCCACGGGCCGCGCGCGTGGACGCGGTGGATGAGCACGATGCCCAGCCCGTGGCCGGCCTCAACACTTTCCGCATCGAAGGAGCCTGGTAGCGCATGCCCTCTGAGATCGATAACTACGTGCAGCCGCTGAAGAAGCTCATCCGCGAAGTGCCGGATTTCCCCAAGCCGGGCATCAACTTCTACGACATCACCACGCTGCTCAAGGACAAGCGCGGCTTCGCCATTCTCATTGACGCGCTTACCGCCCACTACATCCTGAAAGAGATCCACCTGGTGCTGGGCATCGAGGCGCGCGGCTTCATCTTCGGGCCGGCGCTCGCCTACCGCCTGAACGCCGGCTTCGTTCCGGTTCGCAAGCCCAAGAAGCTTCCCGCCGAGACCGCGAAGTGGACCTACCAGCTCGAGTACGGGACCGACACGCTGGAGATCCACAAGGACGCGGTCAAGCAAGGCCAGCGCGTTATCATCGTGGATGACCTCCTGGCGACGGGTGGCACGGCCAGCGCCTGCGTCGGCCTGGCCAAGTCGCTGGGCGCCGAGATCGCCGGCGTCGGCTTCGTCGTCGAGCTGGACTTCCTCAAAGGCCGCGAGAAGCTCAAGGGCGAAGACGTGTACTCGCTGCTGCGGTA
>DATIGQ010000055.1 GCA_035454605.1 Terriglobales bacterium | reverse complement strand
ACCTTCTGCTCGATCGAGAAGGCCATGTTGTCGCGCAGGTAGTCGAAGCCGAGCTCGTTGTTGGTGGCATACACGACGTCGCAGGCGTAGGCCTCGCGCTTGGCCGCCGGCGGCATGCCGGGCACGACGACGCCGACGGTGATGCCGAGCGCTTCGTAGATCGGCCGCATCCACTCGGCGTCGCGGCGCGCCAGGTAATCGTTGACCGTCACCACGTGAACACCGCGGCCGGTCAGCGAATTCAGGAACACGGCGAGCGTGGCGACCAGCGTCTTGCCTTCGCCGGTCTTCATTTCCGCGATCTTGCCCTGATGAAGCACCATGCCGCCGATAAGCTGCACGTCGAAGTGGCGCATGTTGAGGGTGCGGCGGCCGGCCTCGCGCACTACGGCGAAGGCTTCAGGGAGGAGGTCGTCAAGGGCTTCGCGCTCGGCGCGGCGCAATTCGTCCTGGGCGCGATCCACTTCATCCGGGCCCAGCTCGCGGGCGCGCTCGATCCCGGCCGTATACGGTTCCAAATGCTTGCGGATGCGTTCGCGGAACTCCTCGGTCTTGGCGCGCAAGTCGGCGTCCGAGAGGCGCTCGATCTCGGGCTCGAGCGCATTGATGCGCTCGACCGCGGGCTGGAGACGCTTGAGCTCCCGCTCGTTACGGGTGCCGATGACCTTGGCCAGCAGGACGTTGAGCAATCGGAACTTCCTTCAGCAGGCACAGGCGTGCCCAGAAGACAGCGTAACACATTGGATGCGCGAGGCCCGGAGAGGGTGCGGGACCGGCTATCGGCCCTTGGTCATTGGCTTTTGGCTATTGGCCACCCACTTCTGAGCGGCGTTCGCCGACACGAGCGACGCGCTAGAATAGCGGTCTGTCGGAAAGCAATCCTCTACGAACGGAGCAAGACGATGAAAGCAGGGATTCGGGTACTTTTCGTCCTTACGATCGCCGTGGGGATGGTATGGGCAGGGTCCAAACCCGCACAAAAGACTGTGGAACTGAAGGACGCGAAAGGCGAGAGCGTGGGCACGGCCACACTGGTGATGAAAGACCACGCAGGAGTGGCCATTACGCTGAACCTCAAGAACCTGCCGCCGGGTGAGCACGCTATCCACATCCATCAGAACGCCAAGTGCGAGGCCGACCCGGCTGCGCCGCAGGACGCGTTCAAGTCCGCCGGCGGGCACTTCAACCCTGCCGGTAAGAAGCATGGCCTGGAGAACCCGGAAGGACACCACAACGGCGACATGTACAACATCACCGTGGACAAGGATGGCCGGTGCTGCACCAAGGACAATGTCAGGCACGGTCTGCTGAATGACCAGGTAACGCTGGAGGAAGGGCCGCCGAACTCGCTCTTCGCCAACGGCGGGACGGCGCTGGTGATCCACGAGAAGGCCGATGACATGAAGTCCGATCCGGCGGGCAACGCCGGGCCGCGCATCGCGTGTGGGGTGATCACGAAGTAGCTGCTCGCTCCGACTTTTTGCCCTTAGCTGCGCCAGTCGACCGCTTGTGACAATCGCCCGATTGTCACTCCGCGGCTGGCCTTCACCTCAGCGCAGGCGTAGCATCTAACCGTCCATGGGCCGGAGTTCGTCCAATTCGGATGTAGCCGTGCTCACGCCGGAGGCTCCGGCGGCGTCGGCAGGAGCGGCGAATTTCTACCGCCGGTTCCTGGAGTCGGTGGAGCGCTGGCCGGATTGCGTAGCGGTGGAGATGCAGCGCTCCGATCCGGCGAAGCCGCCGGAACGTCACACCTACGCCGGCTTGCGTCGGGAAGCGGAGTCCATCGGACGCTGGCTTGGGGAGCAAGGTCTGGAGCGGGGCACGCGGTGCGCCATCCTGGCGTCGAATGGACCGCGCTGGGTGGCTGCCTACCTTGGCACGGTGGCTGCAGGCATGGTGGCAGTGCCGCTGGACATCGCCCTCAAGCCGGAGCAGGTGGCACGCCTGCTGGCCGACAGCGGCAGCGCGGTGCTGTTCGTGGATGCGCGACACGTGGCGGCCGGAGAGCACGCGGCTGCAGGACTGCACTGCCGGCTGGTCCTGCTCGAAAGGGACCCGACGGCCAAGAGCGCTCAGCCCGATGTCGACCAGATGCTCGCGGCCGGCCCGGGCGACTTCGCTCCCGTCGCCACCGCGCTGGATGAGACGGTCCTGCTGCTCTACACCTCGGGCACGACGGCGGATCCCAAGGGCGTCGTACTCACCAATGACAACCTGCTGGCGGAGGTGGAAGCGGTTTTCCATTTCATTCGCATCACGCCGCAGGATTCCATCCTGGGTGTGCTGCCGCTGTTCCACGCGCTGGCGCAAATGGCCAACCTGCTGCTGCCGTTCGCCGCGGGCGCGCGGGTGGTCTACCTGGAGCAATTGAACACCAGCGAACTGATGCGTGCGCTGCGCGAGCGCGACGTCACGCTGTTCTGCTGCGTGCCGCAGTTCTTCTACCTGATTCACGAGCGCATCCTGAAGCAGGTGAAGGAGCGAGGCGCGCCGGCGCAAGCCGCCTTCCGGGGGCTCATGGGCGTTTCGCGTCTGGGGCGCCGCCTGGGCATCAACCTGGGAAAAGTGTTCTTCAAGAAGGCGCACCAGGCGCTGGGGACACACATGCGTTTCCTGATCACCGGCGGCTCGCGCTTCGACGCCGCCATCGGACGCGACCTGGAAGCCATGGGCTTTGACATCCTGCAGGCCTACGGACTGACGGAAACTTCCGGCGGAGCGTTCGCTACACCGATCGGGCGGAACGTGATCGGGTCGGTGGGCAAGCCGCTCGACGGAGTGGAAGCGAGGCTGGATAACGCGGAGGTGCGCGAGGATGAAGAAGGGCCGGCGTCGGGCGAGATCCTGATCCGCGGCCGCCTTGTGATGAAGGGTTATTACAAGCGCCCGGAGGCCACGTCAGAAGTGCTACGTGACGGTTGGCTCCACACCGGTGACCTGGGCTACTTCGACGCGGATGGCAACCTCTTCATCACCGGACGGAAGAAGGACGTGATCGTCCTCAGCTCGGGCAAGAACATCTACCCGGAGGAGGTCGAGGCGCACTACGAGCAATCGCCATGGATCAAGGAAGTTTGCGTGCTGGGCCTGGAAAGCCGGCCGGGCGAACCGTTCGCGGAGCGGCTGCACGCCGTGGTCGTGCCCAACTTCGAGCTGCTCAAGCAGAAGAAGATCGTGAACACGCGCGAAGTCATCCGCTTCGACCTGGATGGGCTGTCGGCGCAACTGGCCGCGGCCCGGCGCATCCTGAGCTACGACCTGTGGCAGGAAGAGCTGCCGCGCACCACCACGCGCAAGCTGAAGCGCTACCAGATCCGCAAGCGGGTGCTGGAGGGCGCGGCGACCGCCGAGGCCGAAGGTGCGCCGGCGCGCGAGCTTTCCACCGAAGACGCGGCCTGGCTGGACGAACCCGAAGTGCAGCGCGCCCTGCGAGTGGTGCGGGAAGCGGCGCGCGAGAAGAAGGAGTCCGTCCATCCCCACGACAATCTGGAGCTCGACCTCGGTCTGGACTCCATGGAGCGGGTGGAACTGCTGGTAGCGCTGGAGCAGGAGCTCGGAGCCTCGGTGGACGACTCGGTGGTCTCCGAGGTTTACACCGTGCGCGACCTGATCGAAGCCGTGCGCAAGGGCATGAGCGCGGGAGGCGCGAAGCGCGCTGCCTTCCCCGGATGGGAAGCCATCCTGGCCACGGACACCGACGACCCCGAAGTCACCGCCATCACGAAGCCGCGGCCGATCTCGACGGCGCTGATCTTCCTGCTGGGGCGCGCCGTCAACCTGTTTCTGCGTGACGCTTTCCGGTTGAAGGTCACGGGCATGGAGAAACTGCCGAAGCACGGGCCCTTCCTGCTCTCTCCCAATCACCAGAGCTACCTGGAAGCGCCCCTCCTGCCGACCCTGCTGCCCTGGAGCCTGTGGAACGAGATGTTTTACGTGGGGACGAGCGAGATTTTCGGCGAAGGGATCTTCCGGCGGATCGCGCGCGCCATCAAGCTGATTCCGGTGGACCCGGACGCGAATCTGGTGCGGGCCATGCGGGCGGGCGCGTACGGCTTGCGCCGCGGCAAGGTGCTCGCCCTGTACCCCGAGGGCGAGCGCTCCATCGACGGGCGTCCGAAGACGTTCAAGAAGGGCGCCGCCATCCTTTCCTACCATCTGCAGGTGCCCATCTATCCGGTGGCGGTCGAGGGCTTCTACGACGCGTGGCCACGCGGCAAGCCATTTCAGAAGTTCGCCGAGCTGAAGATTGCGTTCGGCGATCCTATCCATCCGCCCAAGAAGGGCGGCAACGCGGAAGTGGTCTACGAACAGATGACGCGCGAGCTGCGGGCGCGCGTGGTCGCCATGTGGCTTAAGCTGCGCGGAGAAGAACCGGATCAAGCCGAGCAATTAGGCCAAGCGGCGGATTGAAATACTCTAACCACAGAGGTCACAGAGGACCCCAGGAAAACTCAGGGGCTGTCTTCCCCTGTGTGTCTCTGTGTCCTCTGTGGTTAGTTGGTCTTACTTGGCCCGGGGATGGGTGTCGTCGTACACCTTCAGCATGTGCTTGACGGAGAGCTGGGTGTAGCGCTGGGTGGTGGCGAGGCGCTCGTGACCGAGCAGCTCCTGGATGGCGCGCAGGTCGGCGCCTTCTTCCAGCATGTGGGTGCCGAAGGCGTGGCGCAGAGTGTGCGGGTGGACGTCGGCGGAGAGGCCGCGGGCCAGCGCGATGCGCTTCACGATGCGGCCTACGCTGCGGGTGGTGATCCGGCTGCCGCGACGATTGATAAGCAGCGCAGAGCAGGAACGCTTGACTGCGGCGAGCTTCTCCCGCCGGGCCGGCAAGTAAGCCGTGAACGCGGCGCGGGCCACCTCGCCGAACGGAACTAGACGTTCTTTTTTCCCTTTGCCGCGGACCAGCAGGGCCTCGTTGGACCACTGCACATCCTCGAGGTCCAGACCGACCAGCTCGGAGTTGCGCAAGCCACATCCGTAAAGCAGTTCAAGGATGAGGTGGTCACGCTCCGGGAAGGCGGTTTCTTCCTTCATGGGCGCGTCGAGCATGGAGTTCATCTCTTCGACGGTGGGGACGCGCGGCAGCTTCTTGGGCAGGCGTGGCGTCGAGACCAGAGCGGCGGGGTTTTGATCCACCATGCCCTCGCGCGCCATCCAGCGGTAGAGCGAGCGCAGAGCCGCCAGGGCGCGCGCCACCGAGGTCTTGCTGAGTCCCTCATCGTACAGGTGCGAAAGAAAGGCGCGGATGCGCAGGTGGTCGACAGCGGGCCAGTCGGCGCCGGCCCCGGCCCAGGCCGCGAACCGCTCAAGATCCTGGCGATAGGCGCGCAGCGTGTGCCGCGAAGCTCGGCGCTCCGATTCCAAAGAGCGCAGGAAGCGGACGATGGCGCGTGGAATCGGACCACTCGGACTCGATTTCTTCTTGCTCATTTCTTCTCCTGCGTGGTGACGGCTTTCATTCCGGCCCGGGCGCGCGCGCGCGGATGGTGGCTGCGGTACACGTGCTTCAGTCGGTCGAGCGCGACGTGCGTGTAGACCTGGGTGGTGGAGATATCGGCATGGCCCAGGATGGACTGCACGGTGCGCAGGTCGGCGCCGCCTTCCACCATGTGGGTGGCGCAACTGTGGCGGAG
>DATIGQ010000054.1 GCA_035454605.1 Terriglobales bacterium | reverse complement strand
GTCTTCCTCTTTTACTGGATTCCGATTGCGCTGGCAGCCTGGCGAGGCGGGCGCCGCGCCGGTCTTCTGATCGCCATCCTTTCAGATGTGTCGTACATCGCCGCCAACTACCGGATCGCGTCGGTCTCCGGCCCCATGGTTCTCTACTGGAATGCCGCCATACGCCTGGGATCGTACGTGATCACGGCGCTGCTGGTGGCGGAACTCAAGCTTAGCTTCGACCGGCTGCACGCCCTCGCCCAGAACGATCACCTCACCGGCGCCTACAACAGTCGCGCCTTTTACCGCCTGGCCGAAGAGGAGCGCGCACGGAGCCAACGCTACCAGCATCCGCTCACCGTGGCCTATATGGACATCGACAACTTCAAGACCGTGAATGACACGCAGGGACACGGAACGGGGGACGCGCTTCTGATCGCTGTGACCCGAACGCTGCGCACCCAACTGCGCCGCACGGACCTGCTGGCACGGATGGGTGGCGACGAGTTTGCGATTCTGCTGCCGGAAACGGATGCCGTCTCGGCTCAACAGGCCTTTACGAAGCTGGAAGGGGCCCTTCGATCGATGGCGGAGAGCCAGGGATGGCCGGTGACCTTCAGCATCGGCGTCGTGACCTACCCGGTAGCACCCGGCTTGACGGAATCTATGGTGACGGCGGCGGACCACCTGATGTACTCAGTGAAAAACAGCTCGAAAAACGGCGTCGCCTTTGCCGTGGAATCCGATCCGAACTCGTCTCATCGCGGAAGTTCAAGCGTGAGTTCCGCGGTGTAGGCGAGAAAGGGATCTGCCGTTGCTTCCAGTGAGCGCTCGAGGAGCGCACACTCGTTGCGAACCTCGCCCGCGAACACCTGCTTCCCATTCCACTCGACGCGGACCGGCCCGGGCTTGGGGAAGAGCTCCGGGCGCAGCAGGAGGCGCAGGCGGCGTACGTTGTCGGTCTGCAGGCGGATGGTATTGTCATCGTGCACTTCGGCCTTGACCCGGGCGTCGCCTTCTTCCTTCTCCACAACCTCGAGCCAGTAGTGCCGCGGGTACAGCAATGTCTGGGCGGTGAAGGCAAGGACGCGGGGAAAAGCCTGGCGCTCGAAGCGCTCCAGGAACTTCAGCGTCATGCCTTCGTCGTGGGCGAGGGTGACTTCGTGCTCCCAGTCGGGAAAGATGTGCATCTCGAGCGTGGCGCGGTGGGGTTTGAGCTGCTCGATGCTGTCGGTGGTGGCGAACGCCCCTATGGTCTTGTCCAAGGCGCCGTGCAGCCAGAGCATGGGAAGATTGGCGGCGTTGCCGGGCTGGGGCAGGGCGTCCGGCTCGACCTCAGGGATGAAAAAGCCCGCACCCATCTGTGAAACCGCGGCCGTGAAGCGGTGCGGAAAGAGTGTGGCGTAGTAGCTGGCGCCGGTGCCGCCGTTGCTGACTCCGGCGACGAAAATGCGGCGCGGATCGATGTTGAAGGTGCGCATCAGTTCGCCGAGCAACCCATGCACGCGGGCCGTGGGCGCGTGCTTCCACCAGAAACCGCCGGCATGCGGATACACGACGATGTAGCCGGTCTGGGAGGCGGGTTCGTTTCCGATGAGCGCGCCTTCCATCGCGGGCCCGCTGTTTCCGGAAAGGTAGACGAGCAGCGGAAAAGGTTCGTCGCCCCGGTAGTCTTCCGGGATGCGCACGATGTAGGGCCAGCCCGGATCGGGGCCGGAGGTCATGGCGCGCGGGCGCACGTCGTCGGGCTCCCAGGGGAATCGACGCCCTCGCAGGATGCCCTCGGTCCACGCTTCGAGATCACTGCAACGGGATGCAGAGTCCGCGGCCCCGTCACCGACGGCGACTGGTGAAGCTTCGTTCTTTGCGTCTTGTAGCGGTTGAGCGCCGACTCTCCCCCATGCCGCCATGGCGAGCGCAGGATCGCGCAGTCGCGCCGCGTCGGCCACCGGAAGCCGGGCCCGCATCCAGGAAAGGGCCGCCTGGCGCACGAAGTAGTCCGGGTCGCCGAGGGCGCGCTCGAGGAGGGGTCGCGCAGCATCGTTGGGATAAGACTCGAGTTCACGGACGGCGAGTGTGCGCACGCGCGGATTCTCAGAAGCGAGCAGTTTGGAAAGCCGTTCCAAAGAAGGTGGCGGCAACCGGCGCCGGTACGCCAGCGCCAGCGCCCGGCGTTGCACCTCGACATCGCCGTCATCGAGAGCAGCATAAAGGTCTGCGACCTCGAGTGGCAGCGTATCCGCGACCAGCAGCCCGGCCAGCAGGCCGTGCTGGACGTCGGGCTGCGTGAGCCATTCGTCGGGTTCTTCCTCCCGGCGGCGCTCCGCTAGCTCCAGTTTCATCTTTTCGTGCGTGATGCCTCGCAGGAAGCCGGGGTAGCTGCCTTCATATTCCAGGCGCGCGAGGGTGCCGCTCGCAGGGCAGAACCAGTAGCGCACGGAGACGTTGCCCTCCGCCGAGGTTCCTTCGGCGCGCAGGCAGCGCTGCTCTGCGATGGTCTCCCAGGCAGCGGCGCGGAAGCGGAGTCCCATGACGCTGGGGGACTGCCAGGTGTCGCCGGGCCGCACCGGCTGCTGCGGCAGCGCCTGGATCTCATGGAAGTCGAACAGGATCTTGCTGCCCGATTCGCGGATCATCTGCCAAAGAAGTAGCGGTGCACCGGAAGCGGTCAAGCGGTTGGCCTCGGCGTAGCGGGCGGTGCGGGCTAGAACGGGCGCCGCGCGCTTGCGCTGCTGCTCCACGCTGTCCTCGCCATCCAGCGTGTAACGGACCAGTTCGTAGTGGTCCCGGTTGCGCTGGAACCCGACGGTCATCGACCCGGCATGCTCATCGACGACCAGGACATGGGTCGTCCAGGAGGCGCGCGACAGTGCCTCCACACGGCCGCCGACAGTCTCACGCTCGATCGATTGCCGGTAGATGAGGTGATCGCCGGGACGCAGGTCGTAATGGAGTGCAACCGGTTGATCCTGGGCATCCACCGGCCGGGACAAAGACAAGCAGCAAAGGACGAGGATGAGTCGAGATAGCCTGAGTTTCAAGGAGACCTTCGCACCCGAAGGGCCGGCTGGCCTAACGAACGGCCCAGCGCCATATTAGACGCCGGAATGGCCGGAATCGTTTCCCGGGAGCCCGCACTCTATTTGTGGATGGCACCCAGGTAGTCGTCCACCCACTTGCGCACGCGGTCGCGATCCCCTGACGGGGCGAAGCGCACGCCCAACAGGTTCTCCGCCTGGGTGACATAGGAGACGATGGCGTTCATGACCAGGCGCGGCAGGGACGGCAGGCTGAAGGAAAGGGAAACGTTGCGGTTCAACGACGGCCGGGCCGATGTGACCATGGCCATGCCCCCACCCGAAATCTCCTGACTGTAGCAGGAGTGGCGCTTTCCATCGGCATCGAGAATGACTTCGGTGATCAGCGGAACACGGACGAACAGGCGCATGTGGCCCGTGACCAGGTTTTGCGTCGATTGCACGACCCTCTGGGCCGCCTCACGCTCCACCGGCTCGAGGAACAGCGCGTTGATACTGTGGCGGGCGTAAGGGAAGGCCTCTTCGCTGCTCCGGGCCACTCCATAAAGGAACGCACGCTGGTTCTCCTTGGAGGAGCGCATGGCCTCCAATACTTTGCCGGCCTGGTCGTTCAATCGTACGACGCAGGCATCGAACTTCTCCCTCGCCAGGCGCGGCTCCACAATGCCGGTGACGGCTACAGTCGAGACGCGGGACTGCTGAAAGCATTCGCGCAGGACAGCAGAAGTGGGCTCGTCCAGGTTGACCAGCGCTACGCGCACCAGTGCCTTTAGCGATCCGGTTCCGCTTGTGGTTGCGGTGACGGTCATCGGGACTCGTATTGTGTCAACCTGGCGGCGGTTCCGCAACCTCTTCCGCAACGCGCCAGTTGACACACAAGACGCCTGCCCACAGAATGACGCGCCAGTGGACTTCCCCTATTACCTTCACCTGGGTTCGTGGAGGCTGCATCCGCACTGGGTGTTTGAGGCTCTCGCCTATGCGTTGGGCTTTCGCATCTACCTGGCGTTGCGGCGTCACTCGGGCGATCCCATCGCCAGCCCGCTGCGCTGGTCGGTGATTGCGGCCGCGGCGGCCGGCGCCGCCGTAGGCAGCAAGATCCTCTACTGGTTCGAGGACCCCTGGCAGACGCTGGAGCGCTGGCCCGACCCTGCCTACCTGATGGCCGGCAAGACCATCGTGGGCGGGCTGATCGGAGGATGGATAGCCGTCGAGTGGGCCAAGCGGCATCTTTCCATCCGCACGCGGACCGGCGACCTGTTCGCCATTCCACTGGCTGTGGGAACGGCGGTTGGGCGCATCGGGTGCTTCCTGACCGGACTCGAGGACCATACCTTCGGCACGCCGACAGCGCTGCCCTGGGGCGTGAACTTCGGCGACGGAATATCCCGGCATCCCACACAGCTTTACGAGGTTGTCTTCCTGTTGCTGCTGGCGGCCTTCCTGTGGCGGCGCTCCCTCGAACCGCACGAGAACGGTGACCTGTTCAAGATGTTCATGGTGGGCTACATGGGATTCCGCCTGCTGGTGGACTCCATCAAGCCCGGTGTGACAGTAGTCGGACTGTCACTGCTGCAGTGGGCGTGCGTGGGCGTGCTGCTCTACTATGCGCGGGACGTGTGGCGCTGGTTGATATCAGCCGAAAGGCCTACGGCAGCCGTGGACCACGGTTAGGGAAAAGGAGGACCACTTGGCGGGCGGAGCCAGCAAGGCACTGCGCATCCTGGGCATCGTGTTCCTGTCCGTGCTGATCGTGCTGGCCAGCCTGATCTTTCTGCTGCTGGCGGCATGCGGGCTGTTCTCCTCCCGCAGCTCCGAGGACATGAAGTTCGTGGCTTTCGCCGTGGTGACGTTCGGAGCCATCCTGGTAGGAGGCTTCTACGGGATCTTCAAGCTGGCCAAGGGAATGTCGCAGGCGCCGGCAGCCACCGCCGACGCGCCACCGCCGCCTCCGCTCCCCGCCGCCGAAGCAGCGAAGCTGCTGCAACCCTTGCGGCTGGCCATTGGGATCAGCATCGGCGTGAGCTTCCTGGGGATCGTAATCACCCGGATGCAGCCCGGCTATCCCGTGAAGCTCTTGCCCGTGATGATCGTCTCCTTCGTCCTCTACCAGCTTCCTTATGGGGCGGTGCTGTGGCTCACGCGCGAGCAGCCAGAGCGCAAGGGCGTGGCACTGGCGCTGGCGTATAGCGCTGTGAGCGTCGTTCATAGCCTGTGGGTGTGGGGAACTCTGCTGCTCTACGCGGGCATTTCCACCCGGGATCCGAGCCGCCTGGCAGCTCTGGTGGACATCGTGGCGACTGGCGCAGCCGCGTATTTCGCGTGGCAACTTTGGCGGCGGGACCGGCGTGCCGTGAACGAGGCGGCCACGCTGGTCCTCTGGTTCATCGCCTCAGCGGTGTACCTGGCCATCGCACATTTTGCCCAGCAGGCCGCATACCGATGGGTGTTGTAGAAGAGTCGGAGGCCAAGGTGAGCGACGAATCCGTCTCCGCAAAACCACAGGCGCAGCCACGGAGCGCTTTGCGAGTTGTCGTGGCCATCCTGGTGATCCTGGCCAGCCTGATCTTTTTGCTGATGTCCGCCTGCTTCGGCTTTTTCTTCGTAGCGGACAAGAGCAAAGAGCCAGGCATGCTGGGCATCGCTGTGGTGTTCCTGGGCGTGTTCGTGGGATTCGTCTGGGTAGCGCGCCAGTTGCTCAAGACGAGCTGAAGGGAGATCCCCGACGGTGAGCGCACCGAGTTGGAGGCAGGGCGTCGTCCTGTTTGCAGCGGGTTCATTGCTGGCCGCTTCGACCTGCTATGGCGCCGTGCTCTACGACAGCAATGACACGCTGTCGCTGCTGTTCGCCGCCGGATTCACCGGCGGAATGGCTCTGGCGCTGGGCGGCACGGTGCTGATGGTGATTCGCGCCTCGTCGCGAAGTGCTGCGCCGGCTGCCCAGACCGGGAGCACGGTCTCACGACCTACATGGAAGCAGGCGCTGGTGATGCTGGCCAGTGGCGCGGTGCTCGGAGCTTCTTCCTGCTACGGGTTCCTCGAGACGATAGGCGTGAAGAACAACCACTGGTACGGGCCGTTTGCCACCGGCTTCTATTTGGGTTGTCTGCTGGCGCTGGGTGCGCTGGTCATGGTGGCGGTCCGCCTGATTCGCATAATCTTCGCCAAGCCCGTTTCCGCTCCACCGAGGTGACGCCATGCCTGTCCGTCCCTATCTGTTCTACGACGTTGCGCTCTCCCTGTGCTCCGCTTGCTTTCGCAAGGTGGAAGGCAAGATCGTCTTCCAGGACGACAAGGTCTTCCTGCTCAAGCGCTGCCCGGAACATGGCAACGAAAAGGTGCTGATTGCCGACGACGTCGAATACTACCGGCGCTGCCGGGAAGTGTTCATCAAGCCGCCGGAGATGCCGCTGGTGTTCAACACGCCGGTGAAGTGGGGTTGCCCCTACGATTGCGGCTTGTGCAGCGACCATCAGCAGCACTCCTGCCTTTCGCTGGTGGAGATCTGCGACTACTGCAACCTGAAGTGCCCCATCTGCTACGCCGAGAGCGGCCCGGCGCGCATGCAGTTCCGCTCGCTGCGGGAAATCGAATTCATGCTGGACGCCGTGGTACGCAACGAAGGCCGGCCGGACGTGCTGCAGGTCTCGGGCGGCGAGCCTACCCTGCACCCCGACTTCTTCGCCGTGCTCGACCTGGCCAAGCAGCGCCCCATCCGCCACCTGATGTTGAACACCAACGGCATCCGCATCGCGCAGGAGGAGGACTTCGCCAGGCGCCTGGCCGAGTACATGCCGGACTTCGAGGTCTATCTCCAGTTTGACTCTTTCGAACGCGACGCGCTCATGGAACTGCGCGGCGCGGACCTGCGCCGGGTGCGCGAGCAGGCGCTCGAGCGGCTGAACCGGCTGGGCGTTTCCACCACGTTGGTAGTCACGCTCAAGAAGGGACTGAACGACGGCGAAGTCGGACGCATCATCGACTACGCTTTGCAGCAACCCTGTGTGCGCGGCGTGACCTTCCAGCCCATCCAGGCCGCAGGCCGGCTGGAGCAGTTCGATCCGGCGACCGACCGGCTCACGCTGACGGAAGTGCGGCGCAGGATCCTCGAACAATCGTCCGTCTTCCGCCCCGAGGATGTGATCCCGGTTCCCTGCCATCCGGATTCACTGGCGATGGGTTACGCGCTCAAGCTGAACGGCAAGGTCGTGCCGCTGACGGGGATGATCGATCCCCAGGTGCTGATCAACGCCGGGCGCAACACCATCGTGTACGAACAGGACGATGCGGTGCGCGAAGGCGTGTTCAAACTGTTCGCCACCAATCACTCGCCGCGCTCGGGCGCAGGCTCGCTGCGCGAGCTGCTGTGCTGCCTGCCCATGCTGGCCGCGCCACCCGACCTCAGCTACGAAAACGTCTTCCGCGTGCTCATCATCCAGTTCATCGACGCCTATTCCTTCGACGTGCGCTCGGTGAAAAAGACCTGCATCCACATCGTGCATCCCGACGGACGTCTGATTCCGTTCGACACCTACAATCTTTTCTATCGGGATGAATTGGAACGTACACGCCTTGCGCCGCTCCGCCAGGAGACCGAAGGCCTGGTGCAGGTGGGCTAGCACAAGTTCCGCGTCCGATCACCCGGCTCGTTCATCTCATCTCCGGACGAGATACCGATGAACGCCATCCTTGTCGAGAAGGTGGGAGGGCCGGAAGCATTGGTCTTGCGGGAGGTAGAAACTCCTAAGCCGGGACCGGGGCAGGCTCTGGTGCGAATCGCCGCGACGGGAGTCAACTACATCGATGTGTATCACCGCTCAGGGCAGTATCCGGTAAGCCTTCCGTTCGTTCCCGGCATGGAAGCCGCCGGCGTAGTGGAAGAGACAGGCGACGAATCCGACGTGAAGCCAGGTGACGCCGTGGCTTGGGCGATGACGCTGGGGGCTTACGCCGAACACGCGCTGGTGCCTTCCTCGCGGCTGGTGCGGCTGCCCGCCGGCATCGATGCCCGGTCGGCGGCCGCGGCCATGCTGCAGGGCATGACCGCGCATTACCTGGTCACTTCCACCTTCCAGCTCAAGGCAGGCGATACGGCGCTCATTCACGCCGCGGCTGGAGGAGTCGGCCTGCTGCTGGTTCAGTTCGCCAAGCGCGCAGGGGCACGCGTGATCGGCACTGTCTCCAGCGACGCCAAGGCGCAACTGGCGCGCCAGGCGGGCGCGGACCACGTCATCCTCTACACGCAACAGGACTTCGCCCTGGAAACACGGCGGCTCACCGACGGCAAAGGTGTCGCCGTGGTCTACGACTCGGTCGGGCGCGACACTTTCGACAAGAGCCTGGAGGCGCTCGCGCCACGCGGCATGCTGGTGCTTTTCGGTCAGGCCAGTGGCGCAGTTGAGCCGTTAGACCTGCGCCGGCTGCAAAAAGGGTCGTTCTTCCTTACCCGTCCCGGCCTCGCCCAGCATGTCGCGACGCGCGAGGAACTGCGGTGGCGAGCCGGCGAGGTCCTCGGGCTCGTCGCAACCGGCGAGTTGCAACTGAGGATTGAAAAGACCTACCCCTTGCGGGAAGCGGCGCAGTCGCATCGGGATCTGGAGAGCCGCAGGACCGCGGGAAAGTTGCTGCTCATCCCCTAATCAGGGACGAGCGGGTATGACTTCCGTGCTCGGATAGTAGTGCTGCAGAATCTCACGGAAGCTGGCGCCTTCGGCGCCCAGTACGCTGGCTCCCTGCTGGCAGAAGCCCACGCCGTGACCCAGACCGCGGCCGTGAAGCACGACTTCGTCGCCGTTTTCTTCGACCACATAGCTGTTGCCTGGAAGCGCGTCCCAGCCTAGTCGCCGTCCGATCTCGAGGCGCGAGGCTTCGATGCGCTTTGCCGATACGACCCGTTCTGCATCAGCGGCAGACAGCCGCCGCTCCCACTGTTTGGCGTGTTCAGGACAGGCGACCGAGAAATACGGATAGCCATCACTCCTCAGCCCTGCCTCGGCCAGCGTGAGAGTGCGACCGCCACAACTGGCCGAATAAAGCGCAGGCAGCACCTCTCCCTGATAGCTGAGCACTAGCCCGCGCGTGGCCGCCGTCGCAAGCCAGGCCGGATCATCCTCCTCCGGCGGATGGCGCAGGAACTGGCAGTGCGTGGTGTCACAAAAGTCGAAGCCCGAGTGGCGGCCGCGTCCCGCGACGTAGTACGAGCGCGCCACCACCGCCTGTGCCCTCAGCGCCTCCAGCGGCGCGCCAGGCGGGCTTTCCGCCGCCACCGCCGAGGCTACCGCGGTTTCGACGTCCATGGTGATGACCGGTTGCAGGCTTCCACCGGAGGCTGTGACGCCGAGGCTTCCGCGATAGTGGCGTTCGATCTTGTTTGGCACAGCTAACTGGAACTCGCCGGCATCCGGAGACCGGGCCCGGAGCACTTTGCCGACCAGTCGCCGCCCGGCTCCGCGGCATTCGATCCCGCCCTTCATCAGGCGCAGGTGCGCGCTCTGCCCTCCGGCCAGCGACATAGCGCTGCCGCCGAGTTCGATGGTTACGGTGGCTCCGGGCGCTGGGCGGAGCACAAGCTCTTGTGGCCGAAAAAGTCCGAACACGCCGATGCGAACGGTGGGTGACTCAACCGGCTGTCCCGAAGAGAACAGGAACGGCGCCACTGCCAGCACTAGCACCGCGGCCGGCCAGCGGCGTGTTGTGGTATGCCGGTCTTTCCTCATGATCCTTCTTCGGTGCCCGCAATAAAGCGCAGCATCTCTCCCGCGACCGCTGCGGCTTCCGAGCCCGGCTTCCCGTGCCTGCGTACCAGCAGCACGAACTGCGGAGAAGCGGCTGGATAGAGCAAGACCACGAATCCGTCGCCGGGTGCGTGCCTGGCATGCTGGCAGGGCGCGGTGCCGGTCTTGACCAGCGCCGCATGCTCGGGCACAGCGTGGCCGACGGCGCTTCCGGTACCCAGCTCAGCCGAGAGCATCATGCCGTGGACGATCTCGTGAGCACCGGGGTCCTCGGCGCGTTTCACCAGGCGAACGTAGGCGCGCGCGACAGCCGCCGGCTGAGCGCGCCAATGATTGCCGGCGCCGAACAGTTCATCTCCGGCAGCTTCCGGTGGTAATTGCGGGAGCCCGTAGCGCCGCAGCACCGAGGAAACGTCCTCGGCGTGCATTCCTTCTGCCAGGGCGTGGAAGTAGGCGTTGCAGGAATGGGCCACGGCGGCCGTCAGGCCAAGTCGTCCGTGGCCGCGCGGAAGCCAGCAGCCTCCGCGCGTACCGTGGCAAACGTGCTCGGGATAGCGGAAGGAATGGGTTTCACCCCAGGCCAGGGCCGTGAACGGTTTGAGCAGCGAGCCCATGGGGACGGGCTGGTCGGCATCTTCCCAGCGCGCGCCGAGAATCTCGCTCGTGCGCGCATGCAGCAGAAGGAAGGAAAGATCCTGGTCGTCGAAGCGTTGCTCCAGCGCGCGCGCCACCGAATGGGCGTAGAGGTCGGGCACGGTTCCAGAACCGGCTGAAGCTGGAGGCGCGGGCCACCCCAGCACAAGCAGAGCCAGTGCGACGGCCACGAACCTGAGGATTCGGGTCATGGCTGCAGGCGGTAGCGCACGGTTTCCTTGACGGCGGCGCCGGAGCGCTGCCGCACGACGGTAGCGCACTCCACGAGCGCCAAGGTTCGGCTGAGGCTGGCGATGTTTTCGGAGAAAAAGCGCGGCTGGCGTGACTCGGCGTCACCGCTCTCGCTTTGCATGGCCGGGTAATCCATCCAGCGCATCATGCGCGCGAAATTCTCGCGCTCGCGACCATGGCGGAAGCCAGCAGCATAGACAGTATCGTTGGGCACGGGCGCCGCCGCGGAGCTTCGGAGCACAGCCAACAGCGTCTCGGGAGAGTCCGATACCACCAACATCCGGCCGCGCACGGCGACCGCCAGTCGCGTTAGCCCGTCCAGTGCGTGGTAGCTCTCGCCGCCCTCCTTTCGCTCGACCCACGCCGCTCCGAGATGCGACGTCGTCCACAGGTTCTCCACTGCGTCGCGCAGGGCGCCACGCACCGCTTCTCCATTCCACTCCGAAGCGCCGAGCAGAACGATGGCGGAGCGGTTGCCGACGAACCCGGAATCCTTCTCCGCGACGCTGGACTGGAGCGCCAGCAGAGCCCGCAGTTGGGCAGCGTCGAGCAGCCGTCGCAGGGCCTGCGGGGAAAATGTTCCGCCCGCCGCCGGAAGCGGCGCTTCGTCAATGCGGGTCTCAAGATCGCTTTCGCTCCCTATGACGCCCTCGCTCAGTGCCACCCCCGGCGCGACCTTCGAAGGCGCTCCGGCGCCGGCACGCGGGGCCAGCACCTTGCGTTCCAGCAGCTCCAGCGCATGGTCCGTACTGGGCGAGGTCCAGGCCCGATAGAGCCCCGCATCGTCCGGGACCAGGCGCAGCACTTCGGCCAGGGCCGCCGGCTCGCCCTCGGGTGCGCTCGTCTCGCCTGAATCCTTGAAAATCAGCACACGCTCTTCGCGATACTCCTCTGCGGAACGGTGCAGGTCACTGACTCCGGCTGCGAACTGCCGTACTTCGCTGATGTTCTGCTGGATCCAGTACGAGCGGAAGTGCGGGCTCTTGGCCAGCGCCTCCAGGTTCATCACCAAGCGCAGGTCGCCGCGTTTGCCGGCTGCGCTGACCGCGCGCTCGTACCAGCCTTCGTGCGCCGCGGAAGCTCCGGGCTGGCCGGAGATGCGCTGCAGCGCGCCCGCCAGCAGGTCTTCCCGCGTGGCCAGCAGCAGAGTGTCGTCGGTGGCGGCGAAAGCCACCACGCGGCGCGATTCGGGATCGGTGCGAATGAAGTATTCGATCTCCGCAACCTTGCGTGGTTCGAACTCCGCGCGCTTCTGCCACAGCAGGCTTTCCAGCGCGCGTGAAGCCGGCATACGCGTGACGTAGAGGAACTCCAGCTTGCCGATGTCGTATACCGCAACCGCCGACTCACCGCCGGCGATCGACTGCACCATCGCCATGTCCGGCTGCAGGCCGGCGGCCGCACCGAACTCGTCCAGCGCCTCCTTCAACCGCAGGAACAGCCGCGAGCGGGAGAAGACCTTGTAGTTGTCGCCAGCCAGCCACAGTTCCTTTTCTTTCGATTGATTCCAGTCACCCAGGACCGCGGAGAAGTCCCTGGCTTCGAGTACCAGCAATGCACCCGGAGGCATGGAATCGGCCAGCGGACGCTCGGCTGGCGCGGTCGCCTGGTAGAAGGCAGCAGCCGCTACGACCACTACCAGCACGGCCAGCAACGTGCGGAACCGCAAACTTTTCATGGCCGGCCTCCTTTCCCTGCGGTTGAAGCCGCGGTAAGGCGCGACCGTACGAGATTCTCCTGCTGGAGGTTGGGACTGATCTTGGGCCGCCGGCGCTGGTTCTCTGCCTGGCG
>DATIGQ010000053.1 GCA_035454605.1 Terriglobales bacterium | reverse complement strand
CTGCCCGACCGGCCCGGAGATGACCTCGTACATCGCGTGCAGGATCGCGTCGAGCGTGGCGACATCAGACGGGCGAGCGGCAAACGTGGACATGGACCTCCTTGTGGACAGCGGGGACATTCATTCTGCCTCCAAGGCGTCTTCCGGGAAAGCCAACCTGTCAGGAAGCTTCGTCCCTCAACCGCAATATGAATGCGGATGGGAAACTGCGCGCCTAGGACCAGCCGCGGAACATCTCTGCGTGCCCGCGCAGGATCCGCTCCTTGGCCAGCGGATCCGGCTCGAGACTCCAGTCGCCGCGCACGAACGTACCGCCGAGCAGGATTCCATCGCGGCGGGGAAACATATAGAGGTTGCTTGCCAGAGTGATGTAATCGATCTCCTCCTGCGGCAAGAGGAAGGTGAGTTGGCCCTTGATGGGGAGCATCTCGTCGTCGCCGAACAGCGCTCGAGCTCCCAGGCCGGTGCAATTCACCACCACGGGTTGCGCGAGACGCGTGAGTTCCGATACTTCATGGAATTCCTGCACCACAATCCGTCCGCCCGCCAGATGAAAGTCGCGCATGAGGGCGCGCAGGTAAGGGTGCGGCTCGATCAACATGCTGCGGAAGGTGCGGACGTAGGGGAAGGGAAAGGCATGCTCTTCCTGGGACAGGTCACGCATCTCCGGCAGAAGGCCTCGCAGGAAGCCTTGCGGGCCCAGCATGTCGGTTTCCGGCATCGGCGTCTGGGACATGAGGTAGACCGGGCGCCAGTGGACGCCGTACTCATCGCCAGCGAAAGCCTGGAAATACGTGTGGGCGAAGCGCACGGCGCTCATGAATTGTTCCCGGAACGCAGAAGAGACGCGATCGTCGTCGAATACCGAGAATGGATCCCATAGACCACCGGCGACGTTCGAGGTGGTATCCGGCGGAAGCGCTTTGGCGTAAATGGTGACGTCCATTCCCATCTGCTGCAGCAGGCGCGCCGTGGAGAGGCCCACAACGCCGCAACCCGCGACGGCCACTTGCCGGTGGCCGGAGGTGCGCACCGCCTCGGACGCCAAACGCGCCGTGCCCCAGGAGAGCGTGATGCCGGCTCCCCCGTGGCCGTAGTTGTGGACACAGAGCTTGTCGCCGACCTTCTCGGTCGCTACCCGGAATCCTGAGGGCCGGAAGGGACGCAAACCGGCGATGGTGCGGATTTCGCGCTCCGGGGAGACGAGAACCTTCGGCAATTGCAACCGCCCAGGAGCCTGCCGGGAAACGAGCGAACGCGAGCGGCGGTGGCTGCAACCTTCGAGCAGTATGCTGCCGGCGGTGAAGGCAACACCCTTGAGTGCGTCGCGGCGATTCACGCACATTACTATAGGCGGTAGAGGAGACTGGAGCCAGTAACAAGGCCATTTCGGCTGGAAGCCTCGCGGCTGGAGTCGCGTCCCTAGGCAAGACGATGCGCCCGACGTCTGCGGGGACGCGTGCGCCGCGCGCGGCGGTAGAAACGGCGAACCTTGGCGCGATTGCCGCAGACCTTCATGTCACACCAGCGGCGGCTGTGGTTGCGGCTGTGATCCAGGAACATCCACGAGCAGGTTGGGGAGGCGCACTCGCGTATGGCGCGGCGCTCGTCGGTAGTCAGCAACTCGACGGCGGAGCGCACCACCGGCCACAGGGGTCGCCGCAGGTCGCTTCCCGCCTGCCGCCACTCCCACACAAACCCACGGTCGCGGTGCACGATCCACTGCCGGGAGAGCGCCTCGGCGGCCATGGCATTGAGCATCCGGAGGTCGGCGTCAGCCGGGGCGCGGCCCGCAGCGACGGTCGAAAAGATGCGATACAAGGCCTCTCGCAGCCTGAGGGCCAGCCGCAGCGCGGCCGCCGCCCGTCTGGCACCCATCCGGGCCAGACGCGCCAAGCGCGCCACCTCGGGACGGGGAAGCGCGTGTGCCTGCTGGCACCAGGCCAGCAGATGCGCATAGGTTGGAAGGAGCTCCTGCTCACGGCCTGCCTGATTCCGGTGATTGAGCGTATTCACGAAGTCGAGGCAGAGCGCTCCGCCTGTGAGCTCAAAAGTGAATCCTGCCGGTCGAGACATACATCCATTATAACCTGTAAGCGTGTATTGACAGGTTAGCTCAGAACCATTAGAGTAATAACCAGCAATCGTGCGTTAGCAGGTTACACATGGCGGTGGCTGAAAACACGCTTCCGGCTTCCCTGAGCAAGACGGCGGGACGGCCCTCCCCGCTCCTGTTCGTGGGTTCGCTGCTGGCCATCCATCTGGTCTGGGGTTCCACCTATCTGGCGATTCGCTATGCGGTGGAAACCATTCCGCCGTTGCTGGTTGCCGGCACCCGCCATCTGGTGGCCGGAAGTGTGCTCTATCTGTGGATGCGAGCTCGCGGGGAACGGCCTACCGCCCGGGAGTGGCGGTCCGCGGCGGTCTTGGGGACGCTCTACTTCCTGGTCAGTCACGGCGGGCTGCACTGGGCCGAACAGGTGGTGCCTTCGGGACTGGCGGCGGTGCTGATTGCCATCGAGCCGGTTTTCATCGCCTTGTTGACACCGGTTCTTCTCGGCGGCCGCCTGCCCGGCGGGCGGACCTGGATGGGATTTGCCCTGGGCGTGGCGGGTGTCGCTTTGCTGGTGCAGGGAAACGGCTCTGCGGCCAAGCCGGGCTATGTTTCGGGGGCCCTGGTCATCCTGCTGAGCGCCTTTTCCTGGGCGGTGGGCGTGGTGTATTCCCGCCGCGCCGCGCTGCCGCGAAGTCCGGTGCTGACCTCGGCGATGGCCATGATCTCCGGGGCGGTGCTGCTCTGGCTGGCCGGAATAGCCACGGGCGAGCACAGGGACTTGCATCTTTCCGAGGTCGCTCCCCGCTCGGCGCTGAGCCTCCTTTATCTCATCGTATTCGGCTCGCTGGTGGCTTTCACCGCTTACAACTGGCTGCTGGACCATGTCTCTCCCACCCTGATCGCGACCCACACCTACACCAATCCCGTGGTGGCGGTGCTCTTGGGCTGGTGGCTGGCAGGGGAAACCCTGAGCGGGAGAATATTGCTCTCAGGCATGCTCATCCTGGGCGCGATTCTCCTGGTCCGGCGCGGCACGGCCACGGTACCTCCCCGAGAGGCGCCTGCGGGCGATTGAGGCGGGGTCTTTCACGCGGCGCGCAACCATCGTCCTCTCGCTCACCTCTAATCCCCAGTAAGATCAATCACTTACGGTCGTCACCAAAGTTTCATTACCGGATTACCCCGGTTATCTTGAGGGAATTCCCGGGTGGCCGTACTCTGCGCTGCGAAGGGTTCGAGGAGGGACCCGGAAATGAAGACACTCACGGTTGGCATTCTGGCATCGGACAGCGAGCAACGCGCCCTGTTGCAGGAACAGGCAAGCGCTGCCGGCATGTTCCGGTCGGTGCACCAGGGAGACAGCTACCCGGCTGCCTCCAGCGATTCGGCCATGCGGCAGCTCGCGCTGGCCAGTCCCGATGTGATTTTGATGGATATTCCCGGCGGAGACCCGACGCCGGCGCTGCGCGCCATTGAACTGCTGAAGCGCGAGTTGCCGGAGACGGCGGTGTTCGCCATCGGCCGCATGGACAAACCGCAGGTGATCGTGACGGCGATGCGGGCGGGCGCCATGGAATATCTGGAGCGGCCCATCAGTACCGCGCACCTGCTGGAGGCTTACAGCCGGCTCTCCGCGAGCCGTAACGGGCGCGATTCCGGTTCCCGCGGCAAGGTGGTCACGGTGGTGAACGCCAAGGGCGGATCGGGCGCCACCACGGTGGCGGTGAACACCGCGCTGGCCCTGGGCTCGGCCCACGGCCGCGTTGCGCTGGTGGACCTGGCCGGCATGGGGCATGCGTCCCTGCACCTGAGCGTGAAGCCCAGCTTTACCATCGTCGATGCGCTGAAGAACCTGCATCGCATCGACCAGTCGCTGCTCGAAGGCTTCATGACCGAGTGCCACAGCGGCGTGCGCCTTCTGGCCGCGCCCTCCAAGCCTTATGCCGAACCTTCGGCAGAGGACTTGGCCCGCCTGCTGGACCTGATGGTGACCCACTACAGCTACACGGTGATCGACCTCTCGTCCCGCATGGACCTGGCCATGCGCGCGGTCTGCAACTTCTCCGACCACGTGCTGATGGTCAGCCAACTGGACATGGCCTCGCTGTGGAGCGCCTCGCAGATGCAGGGGTTTCTGAGCGAGACTGCGGGCGCAGAAAAGGTGCGCCTGGTACTCAACCGGTATCACAAGGTTCCCGGCGTTACCGACGACGACGTGGAAGCCGCCACCCGCTGCCGCATCCTCTGGAAGCTGCAGAACCAGTATCAAACGGTGTCGGGCTCCATCGAGAGCGGGATTCCGGTGAGTCAGCAGAACTCTTCCGAGATCGCCAAGTCGTTCCTGGGCCTGGCCTCCCGGTTGACCGGGTACGACCTGAGCTCGAAGGCGGCCCAGAAGTCACGCGAGCCACAGCGCCGCGGTTTGCTGGAGCGGCTGATGGGACGCCCCATGGCCACCGCCACCAGCGGTAACCGCTGAAGCTTGCCGTTCCGCCGCGCGCCAACCCGCGGCCGGAGCGGTTCCTGCAGGCCATCCGCCCGTACCTGGGCGGATGGCCTTCTGTTTTCGCGGACCGCTTCTGTCGGCGCAGGCAGAGGTCGCGCTAGAAATTCCACCTCGCGGGTGTTACGGTAACCGGTTCTTCCATCTTCCTGACTGGAGACCGATTCCGTGCGCGAGCCCTTGCTTGTCTTCGCAATCCTGCTTGTGACTTTGCCGGCCGCGGCGCAAAAGACCGCCACCTCGAAGGCATCCGCCAAGCCTGCGGTCGAGCGCTCTGCGGCTCTTGAGCAGCGCATCGCGCAACTGGTGGAGGCGCTGCGCGCGAAGACGGTGGAGACGCGTCGTGACCTGCACATGCATCCCGAACTTTCCAATCGCGAGGAGCGCACCTCGCAGGTCGTAGCGGCGCGGCTGCGCGAACTGGGGATGGACGAGGTGAAGACCGGTGTCGGGCGCTACGGCGTGGTGGCGCTGCTGAAAGGAGGCCGTCCCGGTCCGGTGGTGGCGGTGCGCGCCGATATGGATGGGCTTCCTGTGCAGGACGTCAACGACACTCCCTACAAATCCCTGAATCCGGGCGTGAAGCACGCCTGCGGGCATGACGCCCACGTGGCTATCGGTCTGGCGGTAGCGGCGGTGCTTTCCGAGATGCGGGCCGACATCCCCGGCACGGTCAAGTTCATCTTCCAGCCGGCCGAGGAAGGCCCGCCCGCCGGGGAGGAAGGCGGCGCCGCGCTCATGATCAAGGAAGGCGCGTTGGAGAATCCGCGGCCCGAGGTCATTTTCGGGCTGCACGTGTGGTCGCAGTACGAAGTGGGCGCGGTGCTTTACAACTTCGGGCCGGCGCTGGCGGCCTCGGACCGCTTCCAGATCACCATCCACGGCAAGCAGGTGCACGCCGCTTACCCGCAGGACGGTATCGACCCCATTGTCACCGCCGCCGAAGCCGTGCTGGCGCTGCAGACCATCCGCAGCCGCCGCATCACCACCATGGAGCCGCTGGTCGTTTCCGTGGGGCGCATCCAGGGCGGCAACCGCAACAACATCATTCCCAACCAGGTGGAGTTGGAAGGCACGGTGCGCACCATGAACGAAGAGATCCGGAAACAGATCCCCGACCTCATGCGGCAGACGCTCGAAGGCGTGACCCGGGCTAACGGCGCTACTTTCGAGCTGGAGTACGAATTCGGCAACCCCGTGACCTACAACGATCCGAAGCTGGTGGAAGAAATGCTGCCCGCGCTGCGCCGAGCGGCCGGCGCCGAGCACGTCCTGACGCGGCCGCCGCAGATGGGCGCCGAAGACTTCGCCGAGTTCCAGAAGGTCATTCCCGGCTTTTTCTTCTTCGTCGCCGCCGGCAACAAGAGCAAAGGCATCACCGCCGCGCACCATACCCCGGATTTCGACATCGATGAGGGTAGCCTGACAATCGGCGCGCGGACTATGGCGACCGCGGTGGTGGATTACCTGGAGCGGCACGCAAAGTAGCGCCGGAAACTACTCGTACCGCAGCGCCACTACCGGGTCCAGGCGTGCCGCGCGCACCGCCGGATAGATGCCGAAGAACAACCCGACGCTCATGGAAGTGACCACGCCGGCCACCACCGCCCACAGCGGTACCACCGACGGCAGCGAGGGCAGGAAGGCGTGGATCAGCCCGCTGATGGAGAGCCCGAACAGCACGCCGATGACGCCGCCCGCGCCGGTCAGAGTCATGGCCTCGGTCAGGAACTGGGAGATGATGTCCCGCCGCCGGGCGCCGATGGCTTTGCGCACGCCAATCTCGCGGGTGCGCTCGGTCACTGACATGAGCATGATGTTCATCACGCCCACGCCGCCTACCAGCAGGCCGATAGAACTGACGGCCGCGGTGACCAGCGCGATCACTCCGGTGATCTGGCGGAACTGGGTGGCGATCTCCTCGGCGCTGGAGACGCCGAAGTTATCCGGCTGGTCGAAAGGAACGCGGCGGCGCCGGCGCAACAGCTCGCGTACCTGGTCTTCCGCGACCGCCTTCTGGCCCGCATAAGGAAGCACGCCAATAAAGTGTTCGTCATCGGCAGGGAAGTGCTTGTGGTAGGTGTTGTAGGGAACCAGGGCCACCTTGTCGGCGGCGTCGTTGCGCAGGAACTGCCCCTTGCGCTTCTGAATCACCCCCACCACGCGGTAGGGAACTCCGGAGATGAGGATGGTCTTGTCGATGGGATCCTCGACCGGGAAGAGCGCCTCAGCCAGGTCGTGCCCGATCACCACCACGTCGGCTTTGTGCAGGTCCTCGGAGGCGGTGAAGAAGCGGCCTTTTTCCACGTGGGCGTTGAACACCTGCTCGTAGCTGACCAGGGTTCCGCGGTGGATCACGTCGTAGACTTCGTGACCGCCGTAGCGCGCAATCTGACGGCCGGGGCCCTGGCCGCCGATGCGGGCCAGCACCTGCACCGCCACATCCTTCACCGCCGGGCAAGACTCCCGAATGGCCAGCGCGTCTTCCAGGGTCAAGGACTTGCGGGTGCGTTCCTCGGCGGAAAGCCTCCCAGCCCGGAAACCCGGGTTGAACTTGAAGACGAACAGGGTATCGGAACCGAAGTCCTCCAGGAACACCCGGATGTCACGGTCCAATCCCACCAGGATGGAAGACACAGCGATCAGCGCGGTAATGCCGATCACCACGCCCACCACGGTGAGCGCCGAACGGGTCTTGTGCTGGCGCAGGGTCTCCAGCGCCATCCGCGAGTTCTCACCCAGGGCGATGCGCACGTCACACCTCGAAGCGCAGCGCCTCGATAGGGTCCAGCTTCGAGGCTTTGTGCGCCGGATAGATGCCGAAGAACAGGCCCACGGCGGTAGAAACGCCGAGCGCGATGATGACCGCCGCCAACGGCACCGCCATGGGGATGGAAGTGGTCGCCTTCACCACCAGCGCCAGCAGCCAGGCCGTGGTCACGCCCAGGAACCCACCGAACGAGGCCATGACCGACGCTTCCACCAGGAACTGCATGAGGATGTCCTTGCGGCGGGCGCCCAGCGACTTGCGGATCCCGATCTCCCGCGTACGTTCGGTCACGCTGGCCAGCATCACGTTCATGATCACCACGCCGCCGATCACCAGGAACACCGAGACCACGCCCACCATGCTGGTGGCGATCACTCCCGTGAGCTGCCGCCACAGGTCCATGAGCGTGGCCGAGCCGATGATGCCGAAGTTGTCTTCCTCGTCGGGACGCAAGTGGCGGCGGGCGCGCATCAGCACCCGGGCTTCGTCCTGGGTGCGCGCAATCCACTCCGCTCCTCGGGCTTGGACATTGATGGTAAGGCTGCGGTGAGAGCCATACACCTTCATCCAGGTCTGGATGGGGATGTAGACGAAACCGTCCTGCGACTGGCCCAGGGCGCTGCCCAGGGACTTGGCCACGCCCACAACCTCATACGGCCGTCCGTCGACGTCGAGCGTGCGCCCGATGGGATCGACGTTAGGAAACAAACGCGTCGCCACTTCCGAGCCGATGAGGGTCACCGGCGCTCGGTGGTCATTGTCAGCGTCGGAGATGTAGCGCCCGGTGGCCGGCTCTTCCACATCCATCTCGCCGATGTTGGCCGTGACGCCGCGGATGTCGATGTCCTCCAGCGATTCGCCGCCCGCCTTCACCTTCCCCTGGGTGCGCACTTCGACGCCCACGGCCTTGGGCAGCTTCAGGCCGTCGCGCAGGGCCTCATAGTCTTCCCAGGTGATGATCCGGTTGCGGCGCTGTGCCTTCACAAAGTCTTCGGCGCTGGTGATGATGCCGAAGCGGTTGACAAGAAACACGTTCGAGCCCAGGTTGGCTACCCGGTCCGCGATGTAGCGGTTGGTGCCCTCGATGAGAGAAATCACCAGGATCAGCGTGGACACCGAGAGGATGATGCCCAGCAGCATCAGGAAGGAGCGCAGCTTGTGGGCGCGCATGGTCTGGAGCGCCACCACTGCGGGTTCAGCCAGTCCGAGGTTGCGGCTCATCCTTCCTCGCTAGAAGGATACGTGATTACGAGTGCGGCGGTTCGCGACCGCCCGGCCGCAGCAGGTTCCCCCTGGACCTCATCATACCTGCGGGCTCCGCGGGTTGCACGTGCTTTAGGCGCGGGCGGGCTGGCGCGCGAACCGTTCCTCCCAGCGGATCCGCCCGGTCAGTTGCATCACTACGAACAGAGTCAGGATGGAGCCGATGGTGATGGTGAGCCCGGTAAACCCGCGGAAGAAGAAGGCATAGGAGAACAGCACCAGGTAGATGAGCTGGGCTCCACCGGCCTCGACCGCCGCGAATCGCAGGCCCACTACCAGCCGCAGGTAGCTGACCACCAGGAACACCGAAACCACGGAGCAGATCACGAACGCCAGGTGGATGGAAATGTGGTCCACCAGATAGGCCAGCAGCAGGTGGAAGGAGAAGAATGCGGCCGCCAGGAAGAAGTAATTCATGGGGTGCAGGTCGATGGAGCGCAAGGTGGTGATGATGAACATCAGGAAAAAGAAGAAGAACAGGGAAACGGGCGCGAACAGGCTGATCTGCCCGGCCAAGGGACCCGGTTGCAACTTCTCCGGCATAGGCATGGCGATCTGAAATCCGGAGACCAGGTTGCGGTAGTTCCAGGTCAACTCCCATCCGTCGGCGGTCTCGCGCTTGCTGGTGGGAGAAAGAGTGTTCTCGGGGAAATCGATGGCCTTGAAGTTGGTGTTCATGCGGAGGTCGAAATCGCGCACCTGCGCCACTTCGTCACCCAAGCGGTAGCGCCACTCGTCCATCCCCTGCGACCGGTAACCCACGCGCAGCAACGCGGTCTTGCCGCCCTCGATCGGAGCTTCGATCACGGCGCTCCCTTCTTCGTGGGTGATGGGGTAAGGCTTGCCGTCCACCTCCAGGACCAGGTCGTCGTAGATGGCCTGTGCGGCGGGGAACTTGAGCGCGAAGCGGACGGACTGGTTCTCCTTGCTGGAGTTGCGGAATCCGTAGGTCCCGCTGTAGGCCACACGGTACGTGCTGTACCACAGAAGGCCTTTCTGCCGATGTTCCAGGTCGAGCCCGGCGTGGATCTGGCTGCTTACCAGATCGAGCGGCGCCGCGACCCGCGCCTGGTATTCGCGCTCCACTTTCTTGCCGTCTACCACCGAGACCTCGGTGCGCGGCTCGGTGCGGAAGTAGAGAGCCGTGGGCGGGCGCTGTTCCTGTGCCGTGCCCCAGGTGGACGCCACCGCACCCTTCAGGCGGCTGGAAGTGTCATAGGTGCGGGCGAAGATGGTCGAACCCAGGATGGCCCAGGCGATCGAAGTGCAGACGAAGATAAACACCAGTGCAGCGATTCGCTTGAACATGGCAGAAGGGCTCCTTGTCGTCGCAGGGAAGTGGTTGGGGACGTCGGACGCCGCGGGGACCGGCTTCGCGAGGTCCACGATACTTTATCGTGTAAAGTTAAGGGAAACACGCGGCGGGCGGTTGGGCGGATCGGCATCTTCTTAGCTTTCGGCGGGAACTGGACCTAGCGGTGAGCGCCGGGCACCGGCGGAATGCCGGACCTGATCGAGCGGCGGCAGCATGTCGGCCAAGGTCTCGAGGTATTCCTCGAGGGCGGCGCGCCCGCGCGGCGTCAAGCGGTAGGTGGTCCGCGGGCGGCGCTCCTCAAAGCGCTTGCTGCAGCGCACGTAGCCGGCCTCCTCGAGCTTGCGCGCTTGCACGCTGAGGTTGCCGTCCGTGGTTTCGAGCAGGTCGCGCAGTTCGGTGAAAGAGAGCGAGTCGTGCACCGCCAGCGTGCACACGATGCCCAGGCGCAGGCGCTCGTGAATCAACTGGTCGAGCTCGGCGGGTGCGGGCGGTGTCTTGCGCCTAGCCATCGTGCCTCCCGGCTATGTAGGCGCCGAAGCCGATGTGCAGCCAGCCGAAACCCAGCGCCAGGAGTGCCAGTCCGACCGACGGCGGGGCCAGCACAGCAATCAGGGAGAGAACGAGGAACGAGATGCCCATCCAGCGCACCGGCGAAACCGAGAACACGCCGGTGGAAGTCAGAGCCGCGCCGTAACATCCCAGCCACAGGGCAGGGAGCAGCGCCAGCCGCCCCGCGCGCAGCACGGCCAGGCTCAAAACGGCACCCAGCACCATCGCCGAGGCGTAGCTCCACAGCGCCTTCTGCAGCACCGGGGTCCACAAGCGCTGGCCCATGCGGCGCGCCTTGCGATCCATGCTGGTGACGCCCACGGCGAACGACGCTACCAGGCACACTGCCCACACTCCGAGCGATTCGACGCCGGCGCCTGCCTGCCACGGAGCCCCGGTTGCCAACGCGTTGACCGCCACCGCTCCCAGCCCCAGGAATCCGATCAGCACCAGTCCCCGGCCGGAAACGCTGGAGAGCCTTCCGGCCGCGTCCAGGGTGCGGCGAATGTAGGCCAGATCCTCGTGCGGGTTGCGGTATGCGGGCGCGTGTTCCATGGGCTCTGGTTCGGGTTTGGATAGCATGCCCATTTCCCTAGCTCATGTCAAGTACTTTGTGATATGAAGTTCAGGGTTCGTAGCTACGTTCCCCAATGCGGCGGAGGATATCACGATTCGCCAGCGGCGGACCCGATTGGTCACCGACTGGGAATGTTCCACGCGCTATAATGACGCGTCCAATGCCTCGCACCACGCAAACTCAATTGCGCCTGGCCCGCCGCATGGCGCGCCTGGGCACGGAGACCGCCTTCGAAGTTCTGGTGAGGGCCCGGGCGCTCGAAGCCAAGGGTCGTGACGTCGTGCACGTGGAAATCGGCGAGCCCGACTTCGATACGCCTGTGAACATCGTCGAGGCCGGGGTGGAGGCCCTGCACCAGGGCTGGACCCACTACGGGCCTTCGGCCGGTCTGCCCGAGCTGCGCCAGGCCATTGCCGAAGAAGTGAGCCGCACGCGGCGCGTTCCGGTTTCTCCTGATGAAGTGGTCGTCGTGCCGGGAGGCAAGCCCATTATTTTCTTCACCATCCTGGCTCTAGTGGAAGAAGGGGACGAGGTTATTTACCCGAATCCCGGTTATCCGATCTACGAGTCCATGATTGACTTCATGGGCGCCACCGCGGTGCCCATCCGCCTGCGTGAAGAGTTGGACTTCCGGCTGGACGTGGACGAGTTCGCCTCCCTCATCACCGACCGCACCCGGCTGGTGGTGCTGAATTCTCCCCAGAATCCCACCGGCGGCATGCTGGAGGAAGGGGATATCCGCGCCATCGCGGCGGCCATCGGCGACCGCGACATCATGGTGCTGTCGGACGAGATATACAGCCGCCTGATTTTCGAGGGCACCCATCATTCCATCCTCTCGCTCGACGGTTGGAAGGAACGGGTCGTCCTGCTCGACGGCTTTTCCAAGACCTACGCCATGACCGGATGGCGCATGGGATACGGCGTGATGCGCGCCGACCTGGCCACCCAGGTATGCCGCCTCCAGACCAACGCAACCTCCTGCACCGCCAGCTTCACCCAGGTGGCCGGAATCGAGGCTCTGCGCGGCGATCAGAGTTCTGTCGACAAGATGTGCGCGGAGTTCCGCCGTCGCCGCGATTTCGTTGTCGAGCGCCTGAATCGCATTCCCGGCTTCACCTGCCGCGAGCCGCGCGGCGCCTTCTACGTCTTCCCCAACATCACCGGTACGGGCTGGCCTTCCAAGAAGCTGGCCGATGCGTTGCTGGAGGATGCGGGCGTCGCAGTTCTTTCCGGAACCGCGTTCGGCAAGTTCGGCGAAGGTTACTTGCGGCTGAGCATCGCCAACTCCATCGAGAACCTGGGCAAGGCGCTGGATCGCATCGAAGAGTGGACGAAGAAGAAGCTCTAACCGTGGCCCATCGGCCATTGGCCAAAGTCCCCTCACCCCCGAATCTGTAACCAAGAAGTGCGTTCTTGTGCGCTCCTCAAGCTCATCGTCACCCCTCCTTGTGACCGCGCTCACCGACCCGCCAGGCAGGCAGTCCTAGGCTTGACCAGCGGGTGAAGTTTGCCTGCGCCACATCGCCGCCGGGGGAGAGCCATGGCACTGATGGATTCGAAGTCGGGGAATCGTATCCGGGACTATTCCATCGCAGAGCTGACCGAGCAAGCCAACCTGATGCGGGGTTACGACCTGGTGGCGCTGTGCTCTGCCGGTTCCGGACACGCCGGCGGAACGCTCTCCATCATGGATATAGTCGCCGCCCTCTATCTCAAGGTGGCCAATCACGATCCCAGGAATCCGGAGTGGGAAGACCGCGACCGCATCATCTGGTCCGCGGGACACAAGGCGCCGGCACTCTACCTCGGCCTGGCATTTGCCGGCTTCTATCCTCCGGAAGACGTGGTCACGCTTCGAAAGCTCTACTCGCCGTATCAAGGGCATCCGCACTGGCTGAAGGTGCCGGGAGTGGAGGTTTCGAGCGGGTCGCTCGGCCAAGGACTGAGCGTTGCCGTGGGCGTGGCCCTGGCGGGCAAGCTCAAGGGCAAGGATTACCACACCTTTTGCATCATGGGAGACGGCGAGCAGCAGGAGGGCAACATTTGGGAAGCGGCCATGGAAGCCGCTCACTACAAACTGGAGAGGCTGGTCGGCATCGTGGACGCCAACCGGCTGCAGATCGACGGCCCGGTGGCAGAGGTGATGAATATCGACCCACTGGAGGCCAAGTACCGCGCCTTTGGCTGGGAGGTGCTGCGCGTCGACGGCCACGACATGGCCGCCATCGTCGAGGCTCTGGAGACCGCCAAGAAGGGCGTGGGTAAGCCGGTGCTGATCATCGCCGAAACGGTCAAGGGGAAGGGCGTCAGCTTCATGGAAAACGTCGCGGGATGGCACGGCAAAGCTCCCAACCATGATGAGATGCTGAAGGGGTTGACGGAACTGGGGCTGCTCGACAAGCTCCCGCACCAGGGACTGCTGGAAAAAGCCCGCCGGTATCAGCTCACCGCCGAGAAGCAACTGGAAGCCAAGCTGCCGAAGTTCAGCCGCGACTACTGGTGGAACGCGGGCAAGCGCATGCAGGTGAAGATGGAGCCCACGCGCAAAGGCTTCGGGCAGTCACTGCAGGAGAACGGGGACGACGAGCGTGTGGTGTGCCTGGGGCTGGACATTTCCGGCTCCATTACCATCAGCGAGTTCTACGCCGGCAAGCCCGAGCGCAAGGCACGCTGGATCAGCCTGGGCATCGCCGAGCAGTCCGCCACCGCGGCCGCCGCCGGGCTGGCCAGGGAAGGGAAGCTGCCCGTGTTCGGCACCTACGGCACCTTCGCCGCGGCCAGGAACCTGGATCAGTTACGCGTCTCCGTCTGCTACGGCAACTTCAACGTCTTCGTCGCCGGAGCGCACGGAGGCGTCTCCGTTGGGCCCGACGGCGCCACCCATCAGGCCTTGGAGGACCTGTTCGCCATGTGTGGCATGCCCAACATGGTGGTGGTGGTGCCCTGTGACGCGGTCGAGACCAGGAAAGCGTCCAACTACCTGTTGCTGGAACATTTGGGGCCGAAGTTCCTACGCTTCGCGCGCGAGGCCACTCCCATCGTCACCATGCCAGAGACGCCGTTCGTCTTCGGCAAGGCCAACGTCATCCGGTTGCGGCGCGAGGCAGATCAGTTTGCCGATGCCTTCGACACCGTCCTGGCCAGCCACTACCCCGACGAGCAGGAAGACCTTTCCATCGTGGCCTGCGGGCCCATGGTGCCGGAGGCCATGCGTGCCGCGTACATTCTCAAGCGGGAGTTCGGTTACGAGACGCGGGTGATCAACCTGCATACGTTGAAGCCCATCGACGAAGCCGCCATCGTGCGCGCGGCGCGCGAGACCGGGATCGTCGTCACCGCCGAGGAGCACCAGATCGGCGCTCTGGCCTGGCGGGTCAGCGGCGTCCTGACGGGGAGCGCGGAGCTTTATGGCCTGCCGGTGCTCACCGGAGCCATCGGGGTGAAGGACCGCTTCGGCGAATCGGGCGCGCCCTGGGAACTGATCAAGGAATTCGAGGTCAGCGCCGAGCACATCGCCCACAAGGCGGCCGAGCTCATGCGCATCAAGAAAGCCCACACCCGCGAGGAACATCTGGCGGCGGTACGATAGAATCCCATCCCTAGCGGCCCGGCGGGTGAGTCCGGTCCGTCTACCCATATACGCACACCATACCTCCTGATGGAAGAGGGCCATGAGCGACCCGACGCGCTTCCGCGTGTTTGCTACCTGCCACATCGGCGAAGCCGCTGAGAACCTGCTGCGCGAGCGCGGCTACCAGTTGGAGGTCTACCCCGCTCCGGAAGCGCCGCC
>DATIGQ010000052.1 GCA_035454605.1 Terriglobales bacterium | reverse complement strand
GCGTTCTATAGCGCTGCGCGTGTCGTGGCGGAAGGCCGTGGCGCCCTGCTGTACAAGTTCGACACGCAGCGGGAACTCCAGCGTGGGTTTCCGGCGCGGCGCACGCCGCTGCTTTTTTATCATCCGCCCTTCGAGCTGCTCCTCTTTCTGCCCCTAGCGTGGTTGCCGTTTGTTCCGGCCTATGCGGTGTGGATGGGAGTGAACCTGGGATTGCTGGCTTGGCTGGCCTGGCTTCCCCATCCGTATGCCGAAGCCTATCCCCGCTTCCGCGGCCTGCTGCCCCTGGTGCTGGCACTCGCCTTCTTCCCTGTAACTGTCGCCATGATGCAGGGACAGGACTCGATTCTGCTGCTATTCGTCTTCACTCTAGCCTGGATGGCACTGCGACGCGGTCAATCGTTTCGCGCCGGATGCATCCTGGCGCTGGGGCTATTCAAGTTCCAGTTCGTGTTGCCCTTCATGGCGGTGCTGGCCATTCGCAGGAACTGGAAAGCGCTCAAAGGGTTCTTGCTCACGGGCCTGGGACTGGGCTTGGTGTCGCTCATTCCCGTGGGATGGCAAGGCGCGCGCAGTTACTTCGACTTCCTGCTGGAAATCAACCAACACCTGGCCTACGGCACCATTCGGCCCGTCAGCATGCCCAATCTGCGCGGCTTGGTTGCTACATTTCTGGGTGACGGCCTGCCCGCGTCTTGGTTGGGCGGACTGGTGGCCGTAGTGTCCCTCCTCTTGCTGGCGCTGGCAGCGCGGTATTGGCCACCGGAAGAGGAAACGGCAACCGTGCGGCTCGACCTGGCGTTCGCGCTCACCCTGGTGGTGGTGCTGCTGGTGAGCTACCACCTGAATCCGCACGACCTGTCATTGCTGTTCCTGGCGATCCTGCTTATCGCCCGCCATATCGCGGCCACGGGCGGACAGGCACGCCCGGCCGGCAAGATATTGCTGGCATCGCTGCTTCTGCTCTTCTTTCCACCCCTGATGACGCCTCCCAGCATGCCGCTGCCGGCGCCGGTGCTTTGGGTATCGCTGGTCATGGTTGCTGCCCTGGTCAAAGAGATCCACACATCTCCTGACCTTCATCCGTTAGCTGGCTAGGCAGCCACACCGCCCGAGTTACGCTACGCGCCGAAGGCTGCGCAGGTTGTCCGCCTTGTTGAAGTGACGGTAGGCGTTGTCGATCATGGTGGGAATCTTCTTGCCGATCAGCCAGAGCAGCACCGTCAGTTGCGCCGCCACCGTTACCGGCAGCGTGACCGCGAACCATTGGAAGAACCAGTCGGCGAACGCAGCATAGCGTCCGAAGACGTGCATCAGCACGATGTCCACGGCTTTGGCCAAAAGAAAAGCGATGGCGAAGAAAGTCAGGAACGTGTTGGAACCCATGAAGCGCTCGAATGTGCCGAACGCTTCCTCGAGCAAGGCCTCGAGTCTGGACAACCAGCCGCGGCCATGGCTGGAGTAGCGTAAGTTGCCCGAGACTGTCTCCAGTACAATTTCGCTCGTCGCGGTTCGCTGCCAGCTTCCGCCGCTCCTTTCGACCTGGTCTACCACCTCGTGGCGCAAGCGAGTGTGCACGCCCCAATTGAGAATCTCTGCATTGCGGCAGACAGCCTGGCCATCGCGGATCTCAGCCTCGACCCGGTAAAGCCCGTTCAGGTTGCGGCGGTTGGGCTCGACGGCGTCTTTGAGCGCCAGCCAGTATTCCTGCTGCTGTACGTTCGCCGGGCTCACGCAGAACAGTTGCGCATAGTGGTATTCAGAGAAGTCGCGCGGCTCGGTCAGTCGCGGGCCTCCGTGCATGCGATAGAACCAGTAGTCGAGGATGCGCAGCGCTTCCGTAAGCGGCCCGGGGTAGACGCGGTCGGGCGTGTCGGCGGGCGTGTGGATCTTACCGCCGAATACCAAAGGAGACGCCTTGCCCGGCATCAGGCAGACCAGCGCCGAGGCGGGGATCTTGCGCTTGCCGTGCTTGTGGCACCCCAGCCAGCGCGGGCAGCCCAGCCAATCGCCCAGCCGGTCGCGGAATCCGCTGTTCACCTCCAGGAAGCTGATGTGGTCGGTGGTGCCGCCGGCGATGATGGTGTTGTATTTGATCCCGTTCAGGTGCGCCGCTTCTTCCAGCAGATCGTTGAGCGCAGGATAGCCAGGGAAGGGAAGGAAGGCGCGCACGAAGTCCGCGCCCAGCGAAGACTCCGGGATGTACATGCGGCCTTCGCCGACCGAGTCCACGGAAATCACCGACTGGATGCGCGTCAGGTCATCGGTCGAGAGGCTTTGCACGTACTCGCGCGAGCCGGAGACCCCGAAGCGGTACTTGGCCAGCGGGATCAGCCAGACGCCCAGCAGCGTGAGTGCCCAGACGCCTTTTGCCAGGGCCTGGTTGGCCAACCCGATGCCCAGCGCCAACAGCATCTGCGAGGTGAAGCCGATGAGCCCGCACTCCTCGGAGCCGGCCAGGATGTAGGTGTGGGTAAGCGGGGGACGGCGCTCCGTCCGCAGATCGCTTAGCAGATACTGCTTGGTGATCTCCTCGCCGGTGGTGTTGTCGTCGGCGCCGGGTCCGCGCCAGGTATCGTAGTGCGCCACCAGGATGAGCCGCTCCGGGCGCTCGCCGGGCACGGTGAAGATGTAGTTGTAGCCGGTGGTGCGCTGCGCGGCGGGCTTGAGCTTCTGACGCTCGACTACCACGACCGGCCTGCCGTCATCCCCGCCGCCCTGGGCGGGTGCGAAGGAATCGTCACCCAGATTCGGACTCCTGCCTGCGTCGCGCTCGCGCGGCCGCGCCGTCAGGAACACCCGGCCGGTGAACTCACGCTCCAGCGACGCAATGAATTCTTCCGCGTGGCGCTCGTTGGCCTGGTCCCAGTCTTCCGCAGCATAGCGTTCGGCTCCCGTGCGAATTAACGCCAGCAGTTCCGCAACTCGATCCTCCACCGGACGCCGCGCGCAAGCTTCCACTTGGCGGAGCCAGCGCTCCACACGACGAGTAGCCGGGATAGGCTGTGCCTCGGAAGCCACGTTCGTCCCTGCTATCGACCCGTCCAACAAGCGGGGCGTTTTTCCAGGAATGCGGAGATGCCTTCCTGCGCATCGGCAGCCATGTTGTTCATGCTCATGACTTCCTTGGCGTAGGCGTAGGCCTTGGGCTGGTCGAGGTCGATCTGCGCGTAGAACGCCTGTTTTCCCAGTCCGACCACGAGCGGGCTGGCCTCGGCCACGCGGCAGGCGAGCTTCTTCGTCTCGCTGCGCAGTTCGGCCGCAGGCACGACGCGGTTCACCAGTCCCCAGTCGGCGGCCGTGGCGGCGTCGATCATCTCGCCCGTCAGCAGCATTTCGAGCGCCCGCTTGCGGCTGACGGTTCGGCTCAGAGCCACCATGGGCGTGGTACAGAAGAGTCCAATGCGCACCCCGGGCGTGGCAAATCTGGCTTGTTCGCTGGCGACGGCCAGATCGCAGGTGGCGACCAACTGGCAGCCCGCCGCGGTCGCAATGCCTTGCACTTCGGCGATGACCGGCTGCGGAATGGACTGGACCCTTTCCATCATCTGCGTGCACACGTCGAAGATGCGGCGGTATTCCGCGATGTTGCGGCCCACCATTTCGCTCAAGTCGTGGCCGGAACTGAACACGCTGCCGGCCGCGGCCAGAATGACCGCGCGCAAATCCGGATTGCTGCCGACCGTGTCCAGGCAGTCCAGCACCTCCAGCATCAGGTCGAGTGAGAGCGCATTGCGGCGCTGCGGGCGGTTGAGCGTGACGATCGCGATGGATCCATCGGTCTCGTAGAGCAGGCTCTTGTAGTTCATCCTTTCACCTTCTTCTCATAGCCGGCCCAGGCTGCCTGACGCAGCTCGGCCTTGCGGATCTTGCCGGTGGCGGTCTTGGGCAGCGGCCCGAATACGACCTTCTTGGGACATTTGAAGTGCGCCAGCCGCGCACGGCAGAATTGGATCAGCTCCTCCGCATTCGCATTCTGCCCCGATTTCAGGGTGACGTGTGCCTGCGGCGCCTCGCCCCACTTGTCATCCGGCACGGCGATGACGGCGCACTCCATCACCGCGGGATGTTCGTACAGCACCTTTTCCACCTCGATGGAAGAGATGTTTTCGCCTCCCGAGATGACGATATCTTTCTTGCGATCGCAAATCTCTATGTAGCCGTCGGGATGGACCACGGCGATGTCGCCGGAGTGGAACCAGCCGCCCTGGAATGCCTCTTCCGTCGCTTCGGGATTCTTGAAGTACCCGAGCATGACGTTGTTGCCGCGCATGAGGACCTCACCCATGGTCTTGCCGTCGGCGGGGACGTCGCTCATGTCGCCGTTGACCACGCGCAGGTTGGTGCCGGCAATCACGTAGGGCACGCCCTGCCGGGCCTTGAGCTGGGCGCGCTCGTCGAGCGGGAGCGCGTCCCACTCCGGCTTCCAGGCGCAGACGGTGTGCGGGCCGTAGGTCTCCGTGAGGCCGTAGCTGTGCGCCACTTGCGCGCCCATGCCCTCGGCCGCGCGCAGCACGGCCGGCGAAGGCGGCGCGCCTGCGGTGACGATCTTCAGGCCGTGTTCGAAGCGGATGCCGTGGCGCGCGCAGTGCTGCGTCAGGCCGTTGAGCACGACCGGCGCTCCGCACATGTGTGTGACCTGCTCACCGCGTATGAGCTCCACGATGCGCTCGTAGTCCACGTGTGGCAGCAGGACGTGACGGCCGCCCACTGCGGTTACCGCCCAGGAAAAGCACCAGCCGTTGCAATGGAACAACGGCACCGTCCACAGGTAGACGGAACGGTTCGAGAGGCCGTGCTCCAGCGCTTCCCCGATCGCGTTCATCCAGGCGCCGCGGTGGGTGAACACCACGCCTTTGGGGAATCCGGTGGTGCCGCTGGTGTAGTTGATGCAGATTTCGCCGTCCTCTTCCGGCGGCGGCGCGTTCGTGAAGGGAAACTCTCCCTGGGCTAGGAGTCCCTCGTAGTCGTCGGTAACCAGTGAGAGGCTGCGTAGCTCGTCGCGCACCGGATCAAGCACGGGAAGGAATTGTGGATCCGCGATGAGGACCTTGGCTTCGCAGTGATTGAGCATCCAGCCCAGTTCCTGGGCCTTGAGCCGGATGTTCAGCATCACCAGCATCGCCCCGGCCAGCAGCACGCCGAAATGTGGCTCGAGGGCCGCAAGCGTGTTGGGCGCGAGTACGGCGACCCTGTCGCCGGGCACAACGCCGTGCCGCCGCAACGCCGAAGCCAGGCGGTGAACACGCTGGTTGAACTCGGCGTAAGTGAAACGCCGCTCGCCGTCCACCACCGCCACGCTGTTCCGGTACACCTGGGCGCTGCGGGCCAGGAAGTCCAAAGGCGTCAGGACGTTCTTCATGGCGCGCGATTGTACCGCAGCAGCGCAGACTCAGCGCTCTTCCAGCGTCTCATCCGGGCGGTATTGATGCAGGCCTCGGATCACCTTGTTCAGCGGAGCTTTGCGCATCAGGTAGACGAAGCGGCGCGGCGGCGGTCCGTCCACGGAGCGGAGCACTTCATAAAGCTGATCGTCGTAGGAGATGGTGGAAAAAGCCGTCCACGGCTTGGGCCGGCAGCTCTCGATGCGCAGATCGTAGTCGACGGCGCCGGGCTTGACCACGTCCACGATGGCGGGCCCGAGGTGCCGCTGGTGCCGCTTGCGATCCATCCAGCCGTGCGTCCAGGCCACCAGTTGCAGAGGAAGCGTGGGCAGCACCTCGCCGGTGATGGTGGCGGTGGCGAGGCGAACGGCTCCCTCCACCACGAAGTAGAAGAGCAGCAGGGTGATCGGATGGATGAGGTACTCGAAAAAACCCAGGCCTGTGCGGCCGAATGCGTACACGCCTTCCGTGATGCGGTCGCCTCCGACCTTCATCGCCGCAGCGTGCGCCTCTTCCATCCGGGCGGCGAAAAACCGCGGATAGCGCCACCACAGCAGGAAAGCGCAGAGTACGAACTCGACAATCCCGGAGAGCAGCGCGCCCCGCTTCATACTGACTTCGGGATCGTCGAGGAACCGGCGGCGGTACCGCCGTGGAACCAGGGAGACGAAAACGCTCAGCAGCAGGGCAAGCATGTGGGGCTCCGGCCGCGCGGCGCGCAATCTTACACCGAACCAGCGCTGCGAGGGCGGGTAGAATGGCGGAAGCGCGGGGTTCCGATGAAGACCATCTTTCACCTGGACATGGACGCCTTCTACGTCTCGGTGGAGGAACTGTTTGACGCATCGCTCAAGGGCAAGGCGGTGGTGGTAGGCGGGCAACGTGACGAGCGCGGTGTGGTCTCCGCGGCGTCCTATGAGGCCCGCAGGTTTGGCGTGCACTCGGCCATGCCCTTGCGGACCGCCGCCAAACTTTGTCCGCACGCCATTTTCGTGGACGGCCACCGCGACCGCTATCTCGATTACTCGGGCAGGGTGAAGCAGGTGCTGCAGCGCTTTTCACCGCAGGTGGAGATGGCGTCCATCGACGAGGCCTATCTCGACATGACCGGCACCGCGCGCCTCCACGGGCCGGCGCTGGCCGCCGCCCACGCCCTGCATCAGGCGGTGGGAGCCGCGACCCGCCTGAACTGTTCCATCGGCATTGGAACCTCACGGCTGATCGCCAAGGTAGCGTCGGACCAGGCCAAGCCCAACGGCATCCTTTGGGTTCTGCCCGGGCAAGAAGCAAGGTTCCTGGCGCCTCTCGATGCCCGCAAGATCCCCGGCGTGGGCAAGGTCATGGAGAAAAACCTGGAGGCGCTGGGCGTGCGCAAGGTCGGCGACCTGGCTCGCCTGGAAGAATCGGTTCTGGAACGACACTTCGGCAAGTGGGGACTGGCCTTGGCGGGCAAAGCGCAGGGACTCGACGCCGGAGGGTGGTTCGACACCGAAGTGGGCGCCGAGGCGGGGCCCAAGTCGATCAGTCACGAACACACCTACATGGTAGATACCGCCGACGCCGACCAGCTCGAAGCCACGCTCGCCCGGCTGACGGAAATGGTCTGCCGCCGCTTGCGCGAGCAGGGCCTGTACGCGCGCACGGTGCAGCTGAAGCTGCGCTACGAGGACTTCCACACCATTACGCGCGCCCGCACGCTCGAGCACGCCACGCAACTGGACACCGAAGTCGCCACGGCAGTGCGGAACCTCTTCCGCCAGAATTGGAAGCGTGGCGCGAAGGTTCGCCTGCTGGGCGTGCATGTGTCAGGCTTCGCGCCGGAGGAAGGGCAGATCGGGCTCCTCGACCGCGAGCAGCACCAGCGCTGGCAAAAAGCGCTGGGCGCCGCCGACCGCCTGCGCGACAAGTTCGGCGAGGACGCGGTATCGCTGGGCGGCGGCCTAAAAGGCAGCTTTCGTGAGCGCATTCACGACGCCATGCCCACGCGCCGGGACAAACCCGAAAAGGCCTGATCCGCCCCTATCTCTTCTTCGCCGGCAGGTACTTCTTGGGCATCTTCGCGATGACCACGTAGTTGGGATCCACCATCTCCGTCAGGTGTATCTGCGCCACCTTGGAGAGCAATTCGTAAGCGTCCAGCTTCGAGAGGCCATAGTCGGTGTGGATCCAGTCGATGAGTTCGGTGAAGGCGATGCGCAGCGCATCGTCCAGCGGGCGATACGCGCCGAGCGCCATGATGGAGGTGTCGTTCTCCAGCCGCGGCCAACTGAGCCGCCGGCCCTTGATGACTTCTACCCTTAGGCGCACGCGCATGGGAATCTCGATCCCGGTGCCTGCGACTTCACCGTCGCCCTGGGCTGCGTGGCCGTCCCCCAGGTAGAGCAATGCGCCTTCCACATTCACGGGAAAATAGATCGTGTGGCCCGCGCTGATCTCGGGCGCGTCCATATTGCCTCCCCATTCCCCTGGCGTGATGGAAGCGCGCGCTTCGCCCATCGGGGGCGCTACCCCGATGCAGCCGAGAAAGGGATGCATGGGAATCTTGACCGTGAAGTCCGAATCCTGGGCGTGAAATGTGGCGGTGCCGGACTTCCTGTCGACAGGATAGAAGTAAATGCGCTCCGGCAAGTCCGGGTTGAGCATGGGTGTATAGAAACTCGAGTTCAGGGCACCGAAACCGGGGCCCATTTCGCCCGCTCCCTGATCGCTGTCGACCTCGACGCTCATGATGTGGACGGCCAGAGTGTCGCCCGGCTGGGCGTTCTCCACATAGAACGGCCCCGTCAGCGGGTTCGGCCCCTTGGACGGGTCGAACTTGTCGCCTGGCTTCTGGACCGAATTGCCGAAGGCGTCGAAGGTGTTGGTCTCCAGGACATCACCGGAACGCAAATGCGCCACGGGTGCTGCCACCCCGTACACGAACTTCAGCTCACTTTGCTTGGCTTCATAGCGGACAACGTTCGGTTCGGGTGGCGCGCCGGCATCGGCTGCGATTGCAGGGGCGGCGTGGCACAAGAGAATGCCCAGCAGCAAGTAAGCCTTCATGAAGCCCTCCTTCAACTTGGCGAGCGCAAGCGGGCATCTTACACCGCCTGTTTTCGCAAGTAGCGCATGATTTTCCGCGCACGGCGGGTTATGCTGCGCTCGCGAGGGAATCTTCCCGAGGAGAGTGTGGCCCATGAGAACCATGGAGAGCCGGTTCCTGCTCTATGCCGTCGTATTGATCGGACTGCTTCTGCTATACGGTGCGGCCATTCCGGTGATGGTGCCGAATCTAGCGGGCATGCTGGGCGGGAACGTCGTCGCATACCTGAATCGCTCGCTGTTCGAACTGGGCGGCTTGCCGGTCACGCCGCTCTTTCTGGCCAAGTGCCTGCTCTTCCTGCTGGCACTGACGGTCTTCTCCCGGATGCTGCGACACTTTCTGCAGCGGCGCGTACTGCCGCACACGTCGATGGAGCCGGGACAACAGTACGCACTGGCCCGCTTCAGTTCCTATCTGTTCTTTGTATTTGGCCTGACGATCGGAATTCAGTCGTTGGGTGTGGACCTGAGCAGCCTGGTGGTATTGGGCGGCGCGTTGGGTGTGGGCGTCGGCCTCGGCCTGCAGAGCGTCGTCTCTAATTTCGTCTCCGGGCTTATTCTGCTGGTCGAGCGGCCCGTGAAGGTGGGCGATCGTATCGAGGTCGAGGGTACATTCGGCGAGGTGGTGCGCATTGCCGGTCGCAGCACCTGGGTGCGTACGAACGACAATGTCGTCATCATCGTTCCCAACTCGGAATTCATCACCGGGCGGGTGATCAACTGGACCGCCAACGACCGCCAGGTGCGCTTCTCTGTGCCGGTGGGCGTGGCCTATGGCAGCGATCCTGATCAGGTGCGCGAGACACTGCTCGCGGTGGCGCGGCAGAATCCCGACGTTCTGCAGAATCCTGAACCTGACGTAATTTTCACCGAATTCGGCGACAGCGCCCTGCACTTCCAGCTGCGTGTATTCACCACCAGCAAGGTGCCCTCGCCGCCCTCACTCAAGAGCGACCTGTATTTCGCGATCTTCCAGGCTTTTGCCGAGAAGGGCATTCACATTCCCTTCCCGCAGCGCGACCTGCATCTCCGGTCGGCGGTGCCGGTGGTCGTGACGGGCCACTCGGCCATTCAGGCCTAGGCAGTCTTGGGAAGGGAAACCATCGCGTGTAAGATGAATTCCTCAAGCAGGGAAAGCCATGGCTCCTCGCACCAGTGAAGAATGGGTGGCGCAATACGCCACCA
>DATIGQ010000051.1 GCA_035454605.1 Terriglobales bacterium | reverse complement strand
GCCAAACGCGTCTGGCCTGCGCCCGTCGCCTGATAGGTCTGGTACTCCCGCCAGCCTGCCCCGATTCCGAACACCGCAAACGCGACGAAAAAGAAACCCGCGATCTCCAGGCCCAGCCGGCGCGAGGTATCGAGGAGCGCCGCCAGCGCTCCTCGCAGGGCCGACCACGCCGCCGCCAGCAGCGGATTCTTTCGCCCGGCCACGATCAGGCGGGCCGCTTCCCGTGCGCTCGTAGACTGGCTCACGGCCAAATTGTATCCGGTTTGTCACTTGCCGGGTGCGGCCGCATCCGCGGCCTCGGAGCCGCCCGCACACGCTGTGGTACCATCGGGATTCCAACCCCGGTCGCGCGCTTCCGGTCGAGACGTCCGCCGAGCGCGAAGCCCGACCCGCAACGGCAGCCATGATGAAGGACACCCTCGGAGTCTTGCTGGCCGGAGGCGCAGGCGAACGCCTCTATCCCCTGACTCGCGACCGCGCCAAACCGGCGGTCACCTTCGGCGGCATCTACCGCATCATCGACGTCACTCTCTCCAACTGCGTCAATTCCGCCCTGCGCCATGTTTATATCCTCACCCAGTACAAGGCGCTTTCTCTGAACCGCCACATCCGTGAAGGCTGGAACGTAGTGGCCCGCGACCTGGGCGAGTTCATCGAGATCCTGCCGCCCATGAAGCGCGTCAGCGAGAACTGGTATCTGGGCACGGCCGACGCCGTCTACCAGAACATCTACTCCATCGGCTCCGAGCAACCGAAGCACGTGCTCATCCTTTCCGGTGACCACATCTACAAGATGAACTACGGGCTCATGCTCGAGCAGCACAACGACTCCGGCGCCGACGTTACCGTGGCCACCATCCTGGTGGACCCCGCCGAGTGCCACCGGTTCGGAGTCACCGACGTAGATAGCAGCGGCCGCGTCCGCGGCTTCCTGGAAAAGCCCCGTGAGACCTCGGTCCGCTCGCCCTACAACTCGGAAAAGATCTCCGCCTCCATGGGCGTCTATCTCTTCAACACGGACGTGTTGCTGCCGGTGCTGCTCAAGGATGCGGAAGATCCCGCCTCATCGCACGATTTCGGCCACGACATTCTTCCCCGCATGGCCGGGGACTACAAGGTCTACTCCTATAACTTTGTGGACGAAAACCGGAAGGAAGCCCTCTACTGGCGCGACGTGGGAACGCTTGAGGCCTACTACGAGGCCAACATGGACCTGGTGGCGGTGGAACCTGTCTTCAACCTCTATGACAATGCCTGGCCCATCCGCACCTTTCAGCGCCAGTATCCGCCCGCCAAGTTCGTTTTCGGCGACCCCGGCCGCATGGGCACGGCCATCGATTCCGTCGTCTCCATGGGCTGCATCGTCTCCGGCGGCGTCGTCCGCAACAGCGTTCTTTCCCCCGACGTGCGCGTGAACTCGTACAGCGAGGTGGATTCCAGCATCCTCTTTTCCCACGTCAACGTCGGCCGCCATTGCCGCATCCGCCGCGCCATCATTGACCGCGACGTGCACCTCCCCGAAGGCACCGAGATCGGCTTCGACCCCGAAGCCGACCGGCAGCGTTACTTCGTCACCGAAAGCGGCATCACCGTCGTCACCCGCGACTTCTCCCTGTTCGAGAATCCCGTGGCCGTGGATTACTTCACGTCGGAGTGAGGAACACACCTCGCCGGCTCCCTCTTTCCACCCTCGCCCTCCAAGCCAAAGATCGAACCTTTCAGAGTCTCAGTTCGCAGTCGCGGTCTTCCCTTTTTCTTCCCCTCACTGACTCCCCGGCTTGCGGCTGCTACAATGCTTTTTCCCGAACAAACAACAGGGCGAACTTTCGTCTCCCGGATTTCGTACATAACCAACAAGAACGCAGGACCGGAGTTCGCAGGGAGTGCCGGTTGGAGGACACCCAAGCCGTCGCAGCACTGATCCGGCGCTGTCTGGCCGGCGACGCCGTGGCTTGGGAGGAGTTCGTTCACGTCAACAACCGGCGGGTGTATAACCTCTGCTACCGCTTCACCGGTTCGGCGCACGACGCCGAGGATCTCACTCAGGAAGTCTTTATCAAGGTGTACCGGACGCTGGCCAGCTTTGACGCCGAGCGCGGCTCCTTTGCCGCCTGGCTGACCGCCATGACCCGTAACTTGCTGGTGGACCACTTCCGCCGCAGCAAGCACGACCGCATGACCGACTCCATTGACGCCGCCCCTGCGGCCGACCCCGACGCCTCCTCCCTCAGCGAACGCCTGGAGGATCAGTCCCGCGGTCCGGACCAGGGCATTGAGGCCCGCGAGGTCCGCGAGAAGGTACACCAGGCCCTGCAAAAGCTCTCACCCGAACTGCGGGAAGCGGTGATCCTGCGCGACTTGCAGGACATGGACTACAAGGAGATTGCCCAGGCCCTGAAGGTGCCGGAGGGCACGGTGAAGTCCCGTATCAATCGCGGGCGGGCGGAACTGGCACGCCTCTTGCAACGTACCTATAAGCAGGTTAGCTGATGAGCGGACAGGACCAATTCGCGATGGCGTGCAGCGAGTTCGAAGCGCTGCTGGCTGAGGCGGTGGAAGGCGCTCTGGAGCCCTCCCTCAGGGGACGCTTCCAGGCCCACGCCGCTTCCTGCTCGCGCTGCGGCCTGCTCTACACCGAGGCTCTCGACGGCTACAACCTGCTGGCCAAGCTGGAAGAAGTCGAGCCTCCCGCCGGCCTCGCCCGCAACATCTTGATGGCCACGGCCGGCTTCGTGCCCAGCGAACTGGCTGCCCGCGAAGCCTCCATTACCTGGGGCGAGCGCGCCCGCGGCTGGTTCACCGGCCTCGCGGCTCCCGTTCGTCAGCCGCGGTTTGCCATGTCGTTCGGGATGGCTTTCTTCTCCATCTCCCTGCTGCTGAACGTGGCCGGAGTGAAGATCGCCAACATCCGGCTGGCCGACCTTCGCCCCAGCGCCATCCTGCAGAACCTGGAGCAGCAGTACTACGAGACCAGCGCCCGGGTCACGCGCTACTACGACAATCTGCGGCTGGTCTACGAACTGCAGACCCGCATCGACGAATTGCGCAAGGCCGCCGGTTCGGACGAGCAGGAAGACCAGCAACAACAACAGCAGCAACCGCAGGACCAGAACCAGCCGCCTGCCGAGCTCGACCGGCATAACACCAGCCGCGTACTCGACAGGCCCGGCCGTTACGACCAGGTGCACTGGGGTGTGACCCTGGCGTCTGCGGAGAGGGGTCCGCAGGGGGTCACTTCCATCGAGGACAACAGGAGAGTTTCATGAACTGCACCATCCACACTCAGACGCCCGCCGCAGCTTACTGTCGCACCTGCGGCAAGCCGTTGTGCGACGAATGCAAGCGCGACGTCCGTGGCGTCATCTATTGCGAGGATTGCATCGTGGCCGGCATGCAGCAGACGCTGCCCGGCGCGGCGCCGGCTTCCGGCTTCGTTGCCGCGGCGGCCGTGCCTGCCGGCACCGGACCCAACCCTACCGTGGCCGGAATCCTGGCGGGATTCTTCCCCTTCGGCTTGGGAGCGGTTTACAACGGCGAGTACGCCAAGGGTTTGGCGCACATGCTGTTCTTCGCCGTGCTCATTGCCGCCATAGACCAAGGGGGAGGAGCGGAGCCCTTCTTCGGCATCCTCATGGGCTTCTACTACTTCTACCAGATCTTTGACGCCGTGCGTTCCGCGCGCGCCAAGCAGATGGGCCAGCCGACGCCCGATCCCATGGGCATCTACCGCGCCGTCGGCATCGGTGGAACCGGAGAGGCTGGTGCGACCTCGGTCGTGCCCTCCAATGCTCCCATCGGGGCCATCATCCTCATCGGTCTCGGGGTGCTCTTCCTGTTGTCCAACATGGGAATCCTTCACCTTGGAGCGGTGCGCAACCTGTGGCCCCTCATCCTCATCGCCTTCGGCATCCAGATGCTGCGCCAGCGGACCCAAGGCGCTGCCGGGAGGCAATCATGAACGGCTTCAGGTCCAATCCAGCCTGCCGCTGTGAGCGCTGCCGCCGCTCGGGCCTGATGGGCCCGGTGATGATGATTACGGTCGGTGCGCTCTTCCTCATCGCCAACTACACCCGTTTTGACTTTCACGAGTCCTGGCCCGTTCTGCTGATCGTTGCCGGCTTGATGATTTTCCTGCGCTCCAGTGCCTCTACTGAGGGGCACGTCGATCGCTACATGGTTATGGCGCCGACTCCACCGCCGTCGGCGGCCACGGCTGCTCCCGTGACCCCATCCACGCACGACCAGAATCCTCCGTCGCAGGTGAACTGATGTCTGCTCCGAACCCAGCTCCCGCTTCCGCTCCAGCGCCGGCCCCACGCTATCGCCGTTCCTTCGTGGGCCCGCTGTTGCTCATTCTTGTCGGCGTTCTCTTCCTGCTCCGGAACATGGGTTATCCGCTGCCCTTGTTCGAGTTATTCGCGCGCTACTGGCCCCTGTTGATCATCCTGTGGGGCGTTTCCAAGCTGATCGACTACTACCAGGCCCAGCGCGAGGGCTACACTCCGCGCGGCATCGGAGCCGGCGGCACCTTTTTCCTGATCATCCTGGTGCTTTGCGGCCTGACCGCCTCGGCCGCCTGGAAATACGGCGACCGCTGGCGGGACATGCGTGGCGACATTGAATTCGGCGACGAGTTCCCCGAGATCTTCGGACGCCGCTACGAGTTCACCGACGCCATCCAACAGCCGTTCCCCGCCAACGGCCAGCTCAAGGTGGCCTACGACCGGGGCGACATCAAGGTAGTACCCGGCGAGCCAGACGTGTTGCACGTCAACGTCAAGAAGGTGGTCTACGCCTCGTCGCAGTCGGAGGCGGACAAGAACCGCGACATCCTCACTCCCAAGATCACCGTCAACGGCGACGTGGTGACCATCGAAACCAATCAGGGCTGGAGCGGTCCGGACCGCCTGGACCTGGAAATCTCCTTGCCCGCCAAGGCCCCCGTGGACCTGATGACTCTGCGCGGCGATATTGAAGTCATCTCCCGCGAGGCACCCGTCAAGGTGAAGACCAATCGCGGCGACATCACCCTCACGGAGATCAAGGGCAACGCGGAAGCGGAGTTTCGCCGCGGCGATTTGCGTGCCGAGCGCATTACCGGCAACCTGAGCGTCGAAGGGCGCGGCAGTGAGGTGCAAGCCAGCGACATCGGCGGCACCTTCACCCTGCGCGGCGAGTTCTCCGGGCCGCTTACCTTCGCCCGCATCGCCAAGACGGCTCGCTTCAAATCTTCCCGCACCGACTTCGAAGTCGCCAAGATCGATGGCGAGATCACTTTCGACTCCGGCGATCTTCGCGGACACGGCGTCGCCGGACCCAGCCGCATTCTCACCCGCTCTTACGACGTTCACCTGGACGACCTGGCCGGCGACCTCACGCTGGAGAACCGCAACGGCGAAGTGGGCGTCCATATCGCCAGGCTGCCCGTGGGCAACATCTCGATCGATAACAGCAAGGAGCCCATCCAGATCTGGCTGCCGCGCGGCGCCACCTTCCGGCTGGATGCTTCCGCGGACCGCGGCGACATCGATACCGACTTCCGCGAACTGGTGGTGAGCCGTCAGGACCGCAGTTCCCGTGCTGCCGGTTCTGTGGGCTCAGGGGGCGGCCACATTCGCCTCAACGCCGACCGCGGCTCTATCGAGATCCGCCACGGCGGCGAATCGAGCGGCGCCAATCCGGGCGGTTCCCCGGGTCATGCGCCCGAGGGCAAGGACGAAAACTGAGTCCCGCAAAATGCTACGGGCGGCCCGCAAGGCGGACCGCCCGTTTTCTTTGCCCGCGTGACCCGCCCTAGAAGCGGATCGCCAGGCCCACAAACCCATAGTGGGTGCGGTAGTTGCCGGTTCCCGGACTCAGTGAGATGGCTCCTGCCCCCACCGTCGAAGAGTAGCTGTACCCGAACGACGGCTCGAATCGTCCGATGGTAAAGCGGGCTGCCGAGCGGAAGCTCCCGTTGAACGTCCACTGTTGCGACGGTTGGCCCGGCGGGCAATCGAGCGACGACAAAGGTTCCGCTGTGCAGTACTGCCGGGTACCAAGAAAGCCCTCGAAGTCCAGCTGTACCCGCGGATGCGGACGCAGGGTCACCTGCGGCATGGCACCGTGCTTCTGGTACACCGTGGGCGTGAAGAATCCCGCCGAGCCGACCGCGGTTCGCAGATTCTGCACGTCCGTCCGGTCAAAGCGATACTCTTCGTAGCCGTACCCCACCCGCACCGTGATGCGGTCGTTCTCATAGAGCGTAGGCGTCAGTGAGAATTCCCAACCGTGCGCGCCGAGGTCCGGCTCGCACGTGGTGCAAAGCGTTGGCTGGTCCACGCTGTAGATCCCGTGCCAGTAGTTGGCGCTGAAGCGCAGTCGGCGTGTGAACTCGTAGCTCCCGCTCACGGACTGTCGTTGCAGCACCACGTTATCTTGAATGGAAAGCACGGTGTAGTCGGCGATGTCGCGCGTGAAGCTGGCCGAAATCCGCAGCCCCCGGTGTGTGATCGACGGCCGCACTTCGTACAGGAAATGTTGACGCCGTGGCTGCGCGATTCCTCCCGTTTCCCCGCCGCCGGTCGTTCCCACGCCGCCGCCCAGCGTCAGCCGCAGCCACTTGGTGGCACGGAACGCGGCCGCCACGCGCGACTCGGTTGCCAGCGCCGTCCTCCCGAAGCGTGCGTCGAACAGATTGCTGCGCCCCAGGGCGTCGTTGAATGACTGGCTCACCGTCATGCGCACGTTGGGATGGGGGTTGAAGTCCAGCGCTGCCAGGAAGCGGTGCCCCGCTATGGCGGCAACGGGTTCTCCGGTGTCGTCCTCGTCCCGCTCATACCCGTAGCCGTAGCGGAACCGAAGCACCGGCCGCAGGTCTTCGCGGATGGCCGACCGCATGGATTGCGCCTCGCCTCGGTCGCCCACCTTGTCCAGCAGCGAAAGCGCGCTGGCGTTGCGTCCCCGTCCGCGCTCGATGGTGGCCATCATGTAGTTGGCGTCACCGTCGTCGGGACGCTCGATAAGCAGCACGCGCAGGATTGCCCCCGCCTCGCTCGACCGCCCGGACCAGTACAGCGTCCGCGCCTTGCCCATACGCGCCTCATAGTCCTGCGGATCGACCTGCAGGGCCTGGTCGTAGTTGCGAAGGGCGTCGTCATAGCGCTTCGCGTAGGCGTGTGCGCGCGCCTTTTCCACTAGCACTGCCGTGTCCTCGGTCGTCGGAGCCTTGCCTTCCGGCAGCAGTTGGTTCAGTTGTGCCAAAGCGTCGTCGTAGCGCTTGGCTCCGATCAGCGCCCGGGCATACTCCAGCCGCGCGCGTTCCGGCGTCACGTCCGGCTTGGGCGAGGCCTCCGCCTCCTTTACCAGACGCTCGAATTCCGGAAGAGCGCTCTCGTAGTCGCGGGAGTAGGTGAGCACGCGGGCTTTTTCCAGTCGCGCCGTCAGGTTGTCCGGCGCCTGCCGCAGAACCTCGTCGTACTGCTCCAGCGATTCCGCATACTTGCGCTCGGAGGAAAACGCGCGCGCCAAACCCAGCCGTGCCGTGAGATGACTTGGATCGCGCTCCAGCACCTGGCGGTAGGCGGCCGCTGCGGCTTCATAGTCGCCGCGCCCGCTGGCCGCCCGGGCCTGGGTGATCAGCGCCCGCATGGATTCCTCCGCGGCCGCTTTGGCGGCGCGCTGCTCCGCCTCGATTCGCAGTTGCTCCTCATAGGCCTTGCGGCGCTCTTCGCGCAACGCCGCCGCCGCGGCATCCTCGCGCGCCCGCGCTTCCGAGCGTTCGATCGCTTCCAGTGCCGCCGCTACGTCCTTGTCGCCCGGGTTCCGTTGCTGCAGCGCCAGGAACAGGGTCCGCGCTTCTTCCTTCTGTCCCGACCACTGCAGCGCGTACGCCTTGCCCACCTGCGCGTCGTAGTTGGTGGGACGCTTCTTCAGCACCTCGTCGTACAGCCGGATGGCTTCGGGATAGTTGTGCTCCCAGGCCGTCACCCGCGCAATCCCGATCTCCGCTGACAGGCTCTTCGGGTCCAGCTTCCGCACTTCGGCGTACTGCACCTTGGCATGATCGTAACGTTTGGCCAGCGCCAGGATGTGCGCGTACTCCATGCGCGTCGAGGTGTCCTTGGGATTGCGCGCTACGTAGGGCTCCAGCACCGCGACCGCCTCGTCGTCGCGGTCCAGCGCATGCAGCATGTCCGCCGTGGCCACCGCATACTTGGGATCGGAAGGATTCGCCTCCACCAGCGCGCGGTAGTGCTCCAGGGCCTGGTCGGTTTCGCCCGCCTCGGCCAGCGCGTGGCCCAGCAGGAAGCGCGTGTCCGACGAAGCCGGGCGCAGCTTCCACGCCGTCTCCAGCCATGCCGCGGCCTTGGCCGCGTCCTTGGGCTTGCCCCGCAGGTTGCAGAGCCCCAGATTGCGCGCCCGCACGAAGTCCCGGTCGAGCGCCGCCCCCGCCTGCATGGCTTGGCCGTAGGCTTCGCAGGCCTGGGCGTACTTCCCCGCCCGCATGGCGCGGTCGCCCTGGGCCAGCAGTTGTGCCTTAGTCGCCGCGTGCGCCGGGAGCGCTCCGAGCAGCAGCCACACGGCTGCCATCGTCAGCACCCACCTGCGCGCGAGTCTGCTCCGAGAATTCCTTTTGCATCGCATGATAGGCCTTCTTCAAATAGGGTTCCGGTCGTACCGAATCCCATCCCGTCCAAGTCACTTGCTTCGGCGCATCGATTCGCCCGCCACTCGCCGCCGGCAGCGCCATCACCACCGACATCCCCGCGCCCGCCGCGGCTGGCTGCAGAGCGAATACCGCCACGTCCACCCCTTGCGTGGGGTAGGTCTGCATGTTGCCGGAAGGATCGAATCCGCTGAAGACCCTGTGGCTCGAGGGATCGGTCACCAGCAGTTTGCCCCACGGGATGCGCACCAGGATGCTTTTGGTCTTCAGGTCGGCATACCACTCCGCCAGGGAATCGTAGTCCTTGGCCTCCGGATCGCCGCTGCCGTAGCGCAACCCGCTGCGGTTCCACGTCTGCCCGGGATAGATCACGCCCCCGCGCCCTTCCCGCGGCGGATTGGGCTGCACGATCTGGTCCACGAACGCACCGCTCTCGGCCAGCCGCAGCGAGAGCGGCTGGCGGTGCTCCACCTTCTGCTGCCGGGGATCGTTGCCCCCGGTGATCTCATACGGATTGTAGCTATCCGCCACCAGCAATTTGGCCTGGGTCGGCTCGCCCAGCAGCAACAGGAAGTTCGCTCCCCGCTCCATTCTCACCCCGAATGGCAATGCGCGGATACCGGAAAGCGTGGGGATGGTATTCAGCGCAACACCCCAGGACGCCTGGTCAAAATCCGGCTTGCCGTCGGGACGTCGTCCCGCTCCGCCGCAGTCCAGGCAGGCCACTTGGATGCGCAGGTACAGGAAGCCTTCGTCCACCGCCGCCTGCACCCGGCGGATGCTGGTCGCGGCCTCCGGCCCCTCCCCCGACTGGTAGAGGGTGGTAGCCCGCTGCCAGTCCGCGTCTCGGCCGGTGAACAGCCGCCACTGGCTGGTGCGGTATCCCATCACTCCCAGCCGGCTGGCCGGGCTCAGTTCATTGAGCCACAACGTGGTTCGGTCCGGGGGATTGGAGAAGTCCCGCGTCAGCCACGCGGTCCGGTACCATTCGTCGGCTAGTTCGAAGACCACACCGCCGGCGCAGCCCGCGTCCCGCACCGCGCGAGCCAGCCGCCCCAGCATCGTCGCCTGCGTGTTCTCATCCAGCCCGCCCTGGTTCCATCCTGCTGGAGAGAGGCGGGCGATGCCGATGGAGTCCGGCACGCCGTACTCGGTCACCACCAGCGGATGCGAGATCCGCGACCGCAGATCGCGCAGGTAGCCGGCCATCGGGTTGGGCCCTTCCGCGTCCCGCGCCCGCACGTACTGCGGATCCTGCAGCATGAAGTCGGGCTGGTACGGGTAGACGTCATACGCCGCGAATAGTCCTCCCTGGAAACCTCCGGAGGCCCTGAACCGGCTCTCGTCGATCGAAATCGCTTCCTGACTGGGCAGTTCCGTGGGATGCCGAATCGGGTCCAGCGCGGGACTGTTCACCAGCGCTACTGGATGCTGCCAGTTGTAGGTCTCGGTTTCGTAGGTCACCAGGTAATCCAGCATCTGGGCGAACCACGCCTCGGCCGGGGTCACGTTCGGCGCCGAGACGTACTTTCCGCTGTACCCCGTCTTGCCCGGGTTGATCAGGTTGGTCTGCCCGATGATTTCGCCGTTCACGTCGCCGCCCAGCAGCAGCCCCACCACCTGCGCCGCTAGGTCGTGTTCGAACACGCCGCCCGCCCGGCCCGGGCTCGGCGGCACATCGCCCCGCCCGTGGATGGCATCGACTACGTTGCGCACCGTGGCTTTGGTTTCCTCCACGAACGCCGGATCGTAGAGGTCGCCCTTGGGGGGATTGCTCACCCACACTTGCTGCAGCAGCAACGCTTTGCCTCCGCCGTCGCGGAAGTGCCGATAGGCCCGGTAGAACGCCGGTGGCAGCAACGTGTACACCCGCACCACGTTGACGTTCATCTCTTCAGCGCGCCGCAGCCACGCGGTGTAGGTGCCGCCCTCCTCCGGCGGTGCGCCCGGAAAGTAACCGGGAGCCGCAGGACCCAGGTTCACGCCGGCCACGTAAAACTTTTGCTGGCTTCCACCGGCTACGCGCCACAGGGCTCCGCTCGCGGCCCGAAACGGCGTGGTCAACTGGCTCGGCTTGCGCACCGGCGCCAGTTCCGTGGGCATGGGATCGCCCTCGAACCCCTTGCGTCCGAAGATGCTGTCCAGCGCCACCCGCGCCGCTTCCCCGTAGCTCTTGTCGTTCAGCAGCTCGCGGTAGATGACGGCCGCGTCCAGGTTCTTGCCTTCGCGCCGCAGGGCTCCGGCGACCAGGATGCGGACGTTGGGGTCGCCCCGTCGTCCCTCCAGGATGAGCCGCAGGGCCTCGGAATTCATCGTGCCCCGGCCGGTCTCGAGGGCTACGAACGACGCCCCCGTCTGTGCCTCCTCCACCGCTTCCTTGTCATGCTGGAAGTATTGCAGCACTCGGTTGAACTCGTACTCGGCTTCGGTGAAATGGCGCAGCTTGAGCTGCGTCCACCCACGCAGCAGGATCACTTCCACTCGGCTGGACGCGATCGAGGATGCCTGGTCCAGTTCTCCCAGCGCCTGCTGGTATTCCTGTTTCTGGTAGTGGGCCACCGCCAGGTTGTAGTGCGGCCGGTAGTCCGGCTTCAGCTTGAACTCCCACACCCCCACCGCCACAAAAAACAGCACCATGCCCAGCAGGACGCGGTTGAAGATCCAGTCCTTAAGCTTCATGTGGCGCCACCGTATAGCGATCTCCGCCTTCCAGGCCCTTGTGCCGCACCACTTCCCACCGCCGCATGCCGGCGAAGAAGCGCAACACTCCTTGGGCGCGGAAGATGGCCACGATCTGCCGGTATCCCACGTTCTCCACCACCGCGTACGCCATCAGCTTGAGCACGTGGCCCAGCTTCGGATAGCGCCGCAGCGTGGCTTCTTCCAGCAGCACCGAGCCCATCGAGAGCAACGTGCCGTACCCCACCGCCAGAAACAGGAACAGCAGGAACAAGCCCAGCGGCATGGCCCGCAGGATGAATGAGAGCGGCATGATCAGCCAGAACCCGAAGGCCTCGATCAGGCACCCCATGGCCTCGATATAGGCGTGGAACGGCATGCTGAACATGCCCAGGGTGCCGAAGCGCGGGTTCAGGATCATGTCGTGGTTCTTCATCACCGTCTGCATCAGCCCCAACTGCCAGCGCCGGCGCTGGCGGGCGAACATACCCAGGGTGTGCGGCGCCTCGGTCCAGCAGATGGGGTCGCTGGTGAACACCATGCGGTACTTCCAGCCCTTCTCCCGCAGGTAGCGGTGCAGTGTAGCGATAATGTCGATGTCCTCGGTCACCGTGTCGGTGGAGAACCCGCCCGCCAGCACCACCGTCTCCTTGTGCAGCATGCAGAAGGCGCCGCTCACGATGAA
>DATIGQ010000050.1 GCA_035454605.1 Terriglobales bacterium | reverse complement strand
GGTAAGCGCGGCCGAAGGCAGCACTGCCTTCGGTGTACGCTCAGATCCCACCCTGTCCCTCCAACACCGGGGGCAAAAAGGGTGCGGCACCCGCACGGATTCTTTAGGTAGGAGGTGCCAGAGTGGAATCACAAGATTTGTCGAAGTACGAAACCGGCGTCACGCGAGTCGCGAGGTTCGGCAGCGGAGCCGGCGCAATCGGGGCTTTAGCAGTGGGCGCGGTCGCGTTCGGCGCACTGGCCCTTGGGGCTTTGGCGATCGGCCGGCTCGCTATCGGCAAAATGGGTGTGGGAAGGTTGAAGATACGCTCGCTGAGAATAGGCGACTTGGAAGTGGACACCTTGCGGGTGCGAAAGCTGGAAGGTCCGGAAGAGCAAACGTGATGACTTTTCGATGGTGGCTCACTACCGCGGGGCGGCAGGCTTCTACCCACCCTTTCGCAAAGAGCGCGAAAGGATGGGGCACCCGGCCACCCGCCCCGGGCTACTTTCGGTCGTCCGCTGAAGCGGTCATCCCACGTCTGCGCGGAAAGGCATGCGCAGGCATTGGGCGCCCTCAAGATTCAGTTCTCAATCTGGTCCATTCTCTGACCTGATCATGCGCGAGGGTGCCCCACGTTCGCGCCCGGTGTTGGCGCGTACGTGGGATAACGGCCCGACGCTAATCATCCGCACGTCTGCGGGGAAAAGCATCCCGCAGACATGGGGCACCCTCAAGATCGTCTTGGGCGACGGCCAGCGGTCCACTCCGATTCGATTTCGACGACGCCGGCTTCGCCCGTAGCGTAGTGGCGGAAGCTGCTCCACGGCCACTCCTCGGGGCGTTCCACCAATCCGCGCTGAACTGGATTGCGGTGGATGTAGCGAAGCTTCTCGACGAACTCCTTGTGATCACGAATATTCCGGTCGTAGTAGCGCTTCTCCCAGAGCCGGGCCGGTTCCACGGTTCGCACTCCCAGTCCCGGAATGCTCCTCGTGACCGATAGCTTCAAGGATTGGATGGCGGCAGCCAAAGAACCGCGATCCGGTTCGGAGAGCAGCAAGTGCACGTGCTCGGGCATAACTACATAGCCATAGACATGGAAACCGAAACGGCAGCGGGTTTGTTCAAGCTTGCGGACGAACAAATCGTAGCGCGCTAGAACCTGTAGCCGGGGCGCACGACGATAACAACTGCAGGTGAGGAAGTGCGTCGGGCCGGTCTGTTGGTAGCGCCTAAGGCGACGCGGCATCGATAACGTCCCTTTCCCCACGTCTGCGCGAAAAGCATGCGCAGACATGGGGCACCATCAGAGCTCTGCCCGACAGATGACGTCAGGACGAAGGTAGCACAGTACCTCTCTGATGCCGTCTGTCTTGGAATCCTGTTCTGAATCCGGAAATTGTAGTAGGTCGATGTCGGCGGAGGCGCTGAGGTCGAAACGGTCGTGTAGTGGCCCGAGCAGGTGCCAGGCGTCACGGTACTTTTCGAAGCGGCCGCGGCTATGGGCGCGGTGAGGCGAGACCCAGAAGCTGCGGCGGCGGGCGAGGGCGCGCGCAGGCACGACGTACCAGGCGTCCTCGGGAACGACGTAGCCGATGACGAAATCCACCTCGGAGCTCTGGTAGGGGACCTTGCCGAGAGGGGCGCCGCGCTGGGCGCTGATGCGGTAGACGCCCGCCTGCCTGCGCCAGACGGATTTGACCTGGACGCGGCTGAGGCGGCCGCCGGCGTCGAGGAGGAAGTCGTAGCGTGAGGAGTCGCCGTAGATGCGGCCGACGCGAAGGCCGAGGGAGAGGGCGCGGGACATGAACTGGAGCTCGGCCCATTCACCCTTGAGCTTGGAGAGGGTGGTGCGGAGGGAAGGCATAGCGGGAACGTCCTAATGTTGCTGGGAGATATTCTACTGGGGGTGCGCGGTTATGTCAATGTGATGGTCACGGAAAATCGCTATTGGCTCTTGGCTATTGTCGGTTGGCTTCGGGCTGTCACTGGCGGGTTACCTATTGCCAGAAAGGCAGCAGTCAGCTATCAGCCTTCAGCAGTCAGGAAAAGCAGATCCCTCGCCCGCCGCGGCGGGCTCGGGATGACAAGAAATCTCGGGATGACAAGAAATGAAGAGGCGTGATGCGCGGTCCGCACCAGGACCTATTTTCCCATCAGGTCGATCAACATGGTGGTTTCTGCGGTGATGGCGGTCTTGATGGTGGGCTCATGATCCGGCGCCCATAAGGGCGAGTGGAGTCCCGGCAACTTCGCGCCCGACTGCCGGGCGGCGGCGAACTTCGCAGGCTCGACCGCGCCCACCCAGAACATGGCCGCCGGCACGCCCGCGAGAGAGTACTCGGAGAAGTCCTCGAACACCATCTTGGGCGGAATCTCCACCACGTTGGCATCCCCCAGGGCCTTCTTGAGCGCGCCGGCCGCACGCCGGGTCAATTCAGGATCGTTGTAGGTGGCGTTGGCCGCGGGCGTGACTTTGATGAGAGGCTCCTTGGGGGAGCCGCCCGCCAGGGCTTCGCCCTTCACGATGCGCTCAATGGAAGCCAGCAGGTGCTGGCGGACTTCCGGCTTGTAGGAGCGGACGGTGAGCGCGAGCTTGACCTCGTCGGGGATGATGTTGTTCTTGGTGCCGCCGTGGAAGACGCCCACGGTGACCACGGCCGGGTCGCGCGGGTTGATCTCGCGGGCGACGATGGTTTGCAACGCCATGACTGTGCGCGCGCCGATCACGATGGGGTCCACCGTGTCCTGGGGCTGCGCGCCATGGCCGCCGCGGCCGTAAATCGTTACATCAACCGAATCCGACGACGCCATGGTGTACCCGGGCGTGAATCCGACCTGGCCGGCCGGAATGGTCGGGTCATCGTGGATGGCCAAGGCGAAATCGGGCTTGGGAAAGCGGGTGTAGAGACCGTCTTGGAGCATGGCCGCCGCGCCTTCGCCCGTCTCCTCGGCCGGTTGCGCGATCAGCACCAGGGTTCCGCGCCAGCGCTGCCTGTTGGCCGCCATGAGCCTGGCGGTACCGTACCAACTCGACATGTGGATATCGTGGCCGCAGGCATGCATCACCGGGACGGTTGCGCCGGCATCGTCGCGGGTGGTGACCTTGCTGGCGTACGGCAGACCGGTCTTTTCTTCCACCGGCAGCGCGTCCATGTCAGTGCGTAACATGACCGTCGGGCCGTCACCGTTGCGCAGCACGCCACCACGCCCATCTTTCCCACTCCGGAAGTGACTTCGTACCCGAGAGCCTTCAGCCGATCGGCCAGCTTGGCGGCGGTCTCCTGCTCGCGCATGGAGAGCTCGGGATGCTGATGCAGGTCGAGGTAAAGCGCATCGACTTCCGGGTACATGGCGGCGAGTTGATCGGCAAAGGGCGTTGCCGGGCCGGTCTGGGCGCAGGCCTGTGCGGCGGTCAGTAATGCTGCAAACAGCAAAGTCCTGATGGGCATGGATTCGTCCTCGAAAAAAGCCGGGCAGCAATCGAACGAGGCCAACGCGGTGTGGTTCTCGCCGATCCGAGGGCGGGCATGCTATCGCAAGAGGGCACCGGCGACAAGCGGGTCAGTAGCTAGTCGCCAGTGGAGTTCCCAGTTCCCAGTTCTCAGAAGAACCAGTTGCCAGTACCCAGTACCCAGTTGCCGGAAGCCAGCAGTCAGCATTCAGCAGTCAGCAGTCGGGAAAAGCAGATCCCTCGCCCGCGGGCGCGGGCTCGGGATGACAACCGTAAGAAGCCGGCCAGGCATCCGCCAACGGGAAAAAAGCCTACGGCGGCGCGGTGAAGCCGGTCAGGGGATGGGCGTAGAAGGTGTCCGTCTTCCAGGCCAGCTTGTTCCACCGCGTCGAGGTACCGATGACGCGCACGGGAACCAGCGCATCGTCGATGCCCAGGTGGTTGGCGGTGGCGATGCTGTTGTCGATAGTGCCGTCGGGCAGCACGGTGAACTTGATGGAGCGCGCGAGCTGGCGGTAGAGCAGGACCTTGATCTCGTACTCCCCGGGATTTTCCGGGACGACGAAATTGGGAGCATCGGCGGCGTAGTCGGGCACCTTTTTCGGATACACGCCACTGAAGGAAATCTCGGTGTAGCCCCACTGATATCGGGCAGCGTCGGCCGGGTTGTCATTCCCACCTTGCGACGTCTTCGCAATCTCCTTGCCCTGATAGAAGAGGAAGGCCTGGACGGCGGGAACGCCGCGCACCCAGAAGCGCGTGGTCAGGAACTCGCGGAAGTAGACGTAGCCGATGGGGAATCTCCAATCGTCATCCACGTAGAAAGCCTCGTCGCTGTACCCGGGCTCCAGGGCTGCCTTGAACTTCCCCTTGTACAGGACGGTGTTGGTTTCGGTGAGCGGGTTGCGGAGGTTGATGGTGAAATCCACGGGCCCGACGTAGTAGGTGCCCACGCCGTCGGGACCCAGGGCACAGAAGACTTTCCACTGGTCCTCTTTTCCAAAGGCCTGCGAGGGACTCTCGCAATCGAACTTGAGCCACTGGCGTTTGGCGGGATAGCCAAAGCTGACCTCAAACTGGCCGCCGCTGGGGATCGAGCCGCGAACCGTGAACGCGACCTCCGGCCACCAGGTGGCGCGCGCGCCTTTCAAAGCAGCGCCGCGGTGTGCCTTGATCTGCAGGGAATCCTTCATGACGAAGAGCTCGTCCTGAGCCGGCGCTGCCGCCGGCAGCAGGCAACACACGCCCAAAACCAGGAGCAACGTAATCCACACCGAGCTCTTTCTCATGCGACCTCCGCCGTGTCCAGGGTTTTCCGGGACCAGGGCGAGACGCGGTCAGGCGCGCCGGACTCGCCGGTCCGAGGGCGGGCATGCTATCGCAAGAAGGCACCGGCGACAAGCAGATCAGTACCGAGTATCCGGTGGGTGGGAAAGACTCCCACCCTTTCCCTCCAACACCGGGAGGGAAAGGGTGGGGTGCCCGAGTGTTCCAGGAGCAGTGACAAGATCAACTAGCGGACGACGATAGTGAGTTGGGGGCCACCGCGATCCAGCCAGTAGCCGCGGTCGTCCACCCAGAGGCGATGGTCGTCGTCAACCACGTACCAGCCGCGATACGCGGTGGGCACGCGGACGACCCGGAAGCGGTCATTTGCCAGCGGATAGCGGACCAGCACCGAGCGGCGCAGGAAGGCCGGCGAGCAGCCGTACTTCTTGGCCTGGCCCGGAGGCAGGTCGCAGTTACCCCAACCCACCTTGCGGCCGCGGTTCCAGCCCGGGGGACGGTTGTCTCCGCCGCCGAAGAAGACCACGTTGCGGGTACGCGCGGGCCGGCGGTTCAAGATGACGGCCCGGTCGCGGCGGTCGCGATCCCGATCGCGGTCGGAGCGGCGGACGGCGCTGGACTTGTGCTTCCCTTTGCCCTTGCTCCAGCCCTGGTCATGCGCCAGGGCAGGCGCGGCCGTAGCCAGGAACATGCCACATAACAGAATAAGAGTGCCTAGAGGTCTCAAACGCATAGGAGCACCTCCTCAGGTTGCTTAGATGCAGAAAAGCAGTGGCCAGTGGCCAGGCCAGTTCCCGTCACTTTCCGCACCCGGTGCCGAAGGCCTATCATCCAATTACGGACTCATCCTAAAGGAGAACCCCCATGGCTACCGCTGCCACACCGCGCAGCATCAAGACGGTCGCAATCCGCACCTTCAAGACCAGTATCGACATTCCCGAAAATCAGCGGGCCGCGCTGATCGCCCTGCTGAACGCGCGCCTGGCCGACACCATCGACCTGAAGACGCAGACCAAGTACGCGCACTGGAACGTGAAAGGGCTGCAGTTCCAGCAACTGCATGAACTGTTCGACGCCATCGCCGGACGTCTGGAAGCGCACAGCGACCTGATCGCCGAGCGCATCACGGCGCTGGGCGGAGTGGCCAATGGCACGGCGCGGCAGGCGGCGTCGGCCAGTTCGCTGGCGGAGTATGAGTTGGATGCCGTGGCCGGCGCCGACCATGTCCGCGCGCTGGCGGCGCGGCTGACAAAGCTGGCCGCCACCGTGCGCGCCGCAATCGAGGAGAGCGACAAGCTGGGCGACAAGTCCACCGCCGACTTGTTCACGGAAATCTCCCGCGCCTCGGACAAGGACCTGTGGTTCCTGGAAGCGCATTTGCAGCAGTAATCCGTGGTCAGTCTCGCCCATGTCTGCGCGGAAAGGCATCGCGCAGGCATGGGGCACGCTCAACGCCGTTTCTCGTTTCCCGTTGAGGGCTCTCCGGTACAATGCTGAATTCCCGGTGAGCCCATGGACCTGAAGGAAACCTTTCCCCCGCCGCCGCATTTTCAGGAAACCGCCTCGATCCGCTCGATGGAGGAGTACGAGCGGCTCTACGCCGAAGCGCAGCGTGACCCGGAAAGCTTCTGGGCGGAACGCGCTCGCGCGCTGCATTGGTTCGCGCCCTGGCAGAAGGCGCTGGACTGGTCCCATCCGCCCTTTGCCAAGTGGTTCGTGGGCGGCAAGACCAACGTGGCCTACAACTGCCTGGACCGGCATCTCTCGGGAGAGCGGCGCAACCAGGCGGCCATCGTCTGGGAAGGCGAGAACTTCGAGCAACGCATCCTGACCTACCAGGAGTTGCACCGGCGGGTGGCGAAGTTCGCCAACGCGCTCAAGGGGCTGGGACTCAAGCCGGGCTCGCGCGCCATCCTTTATATGCCGATGATCCCGGAGGCGGCCATCGCCATGCTGGCGTGCGCGCGGCTGGGCGTGACGCATTCGGTCGTCTTCGGCGGATTCTCGGCCGAGGCGCTGAAGGCCCGCATTCAGGACCTGGAGGCCGAAGTCGTGGTCACCTGCGACGCCGGTTTGCGCCGCGGCAAAGAGATCCTGCTGAAGCAGAGCGTGGATGAGGCGCTGGCGGCGAATGCGTGTCCCAGCGTGCGCAAAGTCATCGTGTGCCGGCGGCTGAACCTGCAAGTCCCCATGCAGTCCGGCCGCGACTTGTGGTGGGACGATCTGACCTTCGGCATCTCGGAAGAATGTCCGGCGGAAGAACTGGACAGCGAGCATCCGCTGTACGTGCTCTACACGTCGGGCACCACGGGCAAGCCGAAAGGCGTGGTGCACTCGACCGGCGGGTATCTCACGCAGGTGCTCGCGACGCTGAATTGGGTGTTCGATCCCAAGCCGGGCGACACCTACTGGTGCACCGCCGACATCGGATGGGTCACCGGGCATTCCTACGTGGTGTACGGGCCGCTGGCGGCAGGGCTGACCACGCTGATGTATGAAGGCGCGCCGGACTGGCCCAAGCCCGATCGCTGGTGGCGCATCATCGAGAAATACCGCGTGTCGATCTTCTATACGTCGCCCACCGCTATCCGCTCGTTCGTGCGCCAGGGAGAGCAGTGGCCGAACGGACGCGACCTTTCCTCGCTGCGCCTCCTGGGCACGGTGGGCGAGCCCATCAATCCGGCGGCGTGGAAGTGGTACCACCGGGTGATCGGCAAAGAGCGCTGCCCCATCGTGGACACATGGTGGCAAACAGAGACAGGCTGCATTCTGATTTCGCCCATGCCCGGCGCCACCCCGGCGAAGCCGGGCTCGGCGACGCGCCCGCTGCCCGGAGTGGCCGCGGACGTGGTGGACGACAAGGGCGAGCGCGTTCCCGTAGGCAAAGGGTATCTCGTGCTCACGCAGCCGTGGCCGGCGATGCTGCGCACGCTGTACAAGGATCCGGAGCGCTACAAGGAGAATTACTGGTCGCGCTTTCCCGGGCGCTATTTCACCGGCGACGCGGCCACCCGCGACGAGGACGGCTACATATGGGTGCTGGGGCGCGTGGACGACGTCATCAACGTGGCCGGCCACCGGTTGAGCACCATGGAAGTGGAGTCGTCGCTGGTGCGGCACACGGCGGTGGCGGAAGCCGCGGTGGTGGGCGCGCCGCACGAGCTCAAAGGACAGGCCATCCACGCCTTCGTCACCCTGAAGCACGATTCTCCCGCCGACGACGCCACCGCCGACGACCTGCGGGAGTGGGTGTCGCACGAGATCGGACCGCTGGCCCGGCCGGAGCGCGTGCACTTCGTCGCCGCGCTGCCCAAGACGCGCTCGGGGAAGATCATGCGGCGGCTGCTGCGCGAGATCGTCACCACCCAGTCGGTGAGCGGCGACACTTCCACGCTGGAAGACTACGGCGTGCTGCTCAAGCTCTCGCAACAGGGGAAAGAGGAAGAAGAGATTCTGGGGAAGAAAGAGGGCTGAAAGAGATTTGCTCATTGACTCATTTGTTCATTTGCTCATTGAAAAGGCCGCCCGGCCTCTGATCCAAAATGAACAAATGAATCAATGAACAAATGAGTAAGTTCGTGGAGGTACCATGGCCAAAGTAACGCAACTGCTCATCAAGGCGGAGAACAAGCCGGGCACGCTGGCCAGCATCTGCACCGGGCTGGCGGCGGTGGCGGTGAACATCCAGGCGGTGATGGCGGCGCCCTTGACCGAGGGCGGCATCCGCCTGGTAGCCTCGCCCCACGCCACGGCCAAGAAGGTGCTCGACGGCCTGAGAATTCACTACAAGGAAGAAGACGCGGTCGCCGTGCGGCTCAACGACCGTCCCGGCGCCCTGGGCAAGGTGACGCGCAAGCTGGCCGAGAAAGGCATCAACGTCACCTATGCTTACGGGTCCATCGTGAAGGGCGACAGCCGGGCGCTGATCATCCTGGGTGTATCGGACGTGGAAAAGGCCGCGGACCTAGTTTAGCCGCGCGGGAAGAAATCTCCCCGAATCCGCGTCCAATTTCCAGCGGACCATCATGAAGCGGCCATCATCCGCAATGCGCTGGATTGCCGTGGCCAGCAACGCCGCTTGCGGACTCTCGAATCTTCTGCTCGGCGGGGCACATCTTGCGGGAGTGATCCGTCGCGCTCTGGAGGGCAAGGGTTTCGGCGGCGCCTCCGAGTTCCACTACGGTTTCCCTTTTTATGCCGTCGTGCTGCTGGGAGTGCTGCTGGCCGGCTCAGGCCTGGGCTGCCTGTGGCAAACACGCGGCCTGTGGCGCGACCAAGACGCGGCCCGGAAAGCCGCGCTTCGCTGGAGCCTGTTGCTGCTTTTCCTCAACCTGCCCCTGATCCCGCTGCAGGATTTTGCCATCGTCCTCTCGGCGACCAGCGGAGTAAACGTAATCGTACTGCTGGTCGTGCGCAAGCCGAGTATGTGACTTTTCTGGTCGCGGATCTAAGGATGAAGGCGGACAAACGCTAGTTGATGGCTGTCTGCTGACTAGGCTGTCATTGCGCCACGATGACTACGAATGGACTCCAGACCCCCGCCAAGACCACGGCGGTAAGTCCAACCTTCCATTTCTCCCAGCGCCGAAACTGTGCCCTCTTCCAAAGCCCAAGACTGAGGGCAATCAGAAACCACAAATGCACCAGGATCGTTGCGACTAGCAGGTAGGAAAGCCACAAGGCTCCCAGATACATGCCTATGTCTGCCGGCAGCTCAACTCCTGCGCCACCGGCTACAGCACCGAGGCCGGTAGCCCTTTGCTCGGCGAGGGCCACGGCGAACAACACGCCGACAAAGGCCGCAAATGCCGCCCCCGGAAAGAGCATCCACCAGACTCGATTCAGCCATCGCGGAAATGCGCCACGTGGTTCCATTCGAGCAGTTCGACCTCAGCGGCTAAAGCCGTTGTTCATCTGAGCGTAACGGCACGGCTGAAGCCGTGCCCTGATACGAAGCGACCGCCTCAAGAGCGCGGTGTTTTTCACGCTCCATATGCTTGGTCCAGCAGTTCGATCACGTGCTTCACGTTCATCCTCAGGCCGCGGCGCCGCACGCCGGCGCGTAGCTGCAGCATGCAGCCGACGTTGGCGGTGGCGATGACTTCGGCGTCGGTGGACGCCACGTCCTCCATCTTGGCGTCCAGAATCTGCATGGCCAGCTCGTTCTCCACGACGTTGTAGACCCCGGCGGAGCCGCAGCAGTAGTCGGCGTGCGGCATCTCGACCAGTTCGCAACCGGCTGCCTTCAGCAGAGCGCGCGGCGCCTCGCGAACCTTCTGCCCGTGCGCCAAGTGGCAGGGGTCCTGGTAGGTGACGCGCGCACCCAGCGGACGGGCCACCGGATGCGGGCCCAGCTCGGCCAGGAATTCCGTTACGTCCCTCACTTGGGCGGAGAATCGCTTCGCCTTTTCCGCGCAGGCGGCATCGTGCTCCAGCAGGTCGTCATATTCCTTGAGAGTCGCGCCGCAGCCGGCGGCATTCGTCACGATGGCATCAACTTCGTGAGCGAGGAAGGCTTCCAGGTTGCGCCGCGCCAGCGCCCGCGCCTCTTCCCGGAAGCCGGAATGGGCCGAGAGCGCGCCGCAGCATCCCTGCTCCGCGGGAACTACGACTTCGACACCGTTCTTCTGCAGAACGCGGATGGTCGCGCGATTCAGCTCGGCGAAGGCAACGCTGGCCACGCATCCCCCGAGAAAGGCCACACGAGCCCGCCGTTGGCCGAGCGCGGGAAAGGTCTTCCCGAATTCAGCGAAAAAGAAGTCTTGCTCGATGCGCGGCGCGAGCGCGGCGACGCTTGCCGTTCCCAACAGTCTGAGTATTCCGCTGCTGCGCAGCAGCGACTCCAGCCCGGAGCGCTGGTAGAAGCGCAGGAGCCGCGCCAGGCGGGCGAGGCGCCGAAAGTCGGGGAGCACGCGACGGAAGAAATAATGGCGGAGCCGCGCTTCGAGCCACGGGCGGCGGTAGTTCTGCTCGATTTCCGCGCGGGCGCGTTCCACGATGCGACCGTACTCCACGCCCGAGGGGCAAGCTGTCTCGCAGGCGCGGCAACCCAAACAGCGGTCGATGTGGGTGACCAGAGACTCGCCGATGGGAAGACGGCCTTCGTCGGCCTGCAGCACCTGGTAGATGCGGCCACGCGGCGAATCCGCCTCCAGGCCGAGCACGCGATAGGTGGGGCACTGTTGCAGGCACAGTCCGCAGTGGATGCAGACCGAGTACAGCTCCCAGGTGGGGCGGTCGGGTGAGGTGAAGCTCGATGCCGCCGGCTTGGCGGTGGCCGGGGCGGTCATAGCAAGAACCTTCCCCGGTTGAGGATGCCGGCCGGATCGAGCGCGCGCTTGACGGCGCGCATCGCTTCCAGATCGGTGGGTGAGGATCCCCACACGGAAAAGTGCAGTTTGGCCTCGCGGGGACAGCGCTCGACGATGGCCGAGGCATCGCGCGGCAGGCTGCCGCGGAAGGCCGAGACCGCCGCCACATACTGCATGGCCGAAGGCGGGTCCACCAGGAGCGGGATGAAAGCCAGGATCATCGAACCCACAGCCGCGCGTCCCACCGCCGCCAGCAGAAAGTTGTTGTCCAGAGCGGCGCGCTCCGCCGCCGCGAGCGCCGGCGCCACCGAGGCGATGGGCGCGCTCAGGGAGACGATCATGGCGTTGCGATGGCGCGCCATCACCGTTTCCGAAAACTCCGAGACCGCGGACCAGGTGCAGCCCTCTTCTTCCCCCTGCAGTTCCCGCGTGGTTCCGCCGCGCAGTTCGCGCTGGTAGCGGGCCAGCACAGCGTCGCTTCCGGCGGCGCGCACCAGGACGCGCCACGCTCCGCTTCCCTGATCCACGGGAAGCATTTCCGTCTCGTCGGGGTTCTGCGCCACCGGTGGGGCGTGCAGGTAGTCGTCCGCGTACGGTGAGACCAGTTCCAGGCAGCGCGGCGTGAGTGGTGACCGCAGCACCAGGTCGCGGAAGCGCATGGCTTCTTCCAGGGTCGCAAAGCCGCATTCGAACGTGCGTGTGGAATGCAGGCGCGTGAACACGCGGAAGTTGGCGCTGGTGATGACGCCGAGCGACCCGTGACTGCCGATGAGCAGCTTCATCAGGTCGTAGCCGGCTACATTCTTCACTACGCGGCCGCCGCCATGAGCGATCGTTCCATCGCCGGTGATGAAGGTGATCCCGATGCAGAATTCGCGCGCGCCGCCATACGCGTGCTTCAGCGAGCCGTGCGTGGCCGTGGCCAGCACGCCGCCCACGGTGGCTGCCCCGGGGCGCGCCACATCGAGAGGCAGCATCTGGCCGCGCTCGGCCAGCATGCCATCCACGGCGGAGAGCGTAAGCCCGGCATCGACACCCAGGGTGAGGTCACCGGGATCGTAGTGATGCACGGCGCGCAGGCGCTCGGTGCGCAGCACGATGTCCACGCGCTCGGGCACGCCTCCGAGGAACTGTTGCGTTCCGCCGCCTACCGGAGCAACGGTCCAGCCGCGCTCGCTCGCCAGGCGGAGAACGGCCGCAATCTCCTCCGGCGAGCCGGGCGATATCACGGCAGCCGGCGTCACACCCTCGAGGGCGTGCGCCGCCAGGGCCTGCGCGTCCTCGTAGACGTGCCCGGCGCCGGCGATCGCAGCCAGCTCGCGCCCGATGCTCGCCGCCGCACTGGCCGCGCTCATGCCGTGGCTCCTGCACCCAGTCCCGCGCCGGGATGCCGCGCCGCGTCTGTCTCGCGGCAGCCGCGCAGCGGGATCATCTTCTCCGGATTGAGCACGGACTCGGGATTGAAGGCGTTCCTCAGCCGCGCCATCACCTCCAGGTCGCTGGCGGAAAACAGCAGCGGCATCAGGTGATCTTTTTCCATTCCCACGCCGTGTTCTCCGGTGATGGAACCGCCGATAGAGACGCAATATTCCAGGATGTCCTTGCCGGCGGCGTGGGCGCGCCGGGTCTGGTCGGCATCGCGCGGATCGAACAGGATCAGGGGATGCAGGTTGCCGTCGCCGGCGTGGAAGACGTTGCCGATCTGGAAGCCGTACTTTCGTCCCACTCCGGCGATGAACTCCAGGGTGGCCGGGATGCGGGTGCGCGGGATGACGCCGTCCTGCACGTAGTACGAAGGCGAGATGCGCCCGATGGCGCCGAAGGCGTTCTTGCGCCCCGCCCACAGCAGTTGCCGCTCGCGCTCGTCGCGGGCGCGCCGTACCTCGCGCGCGCGCTGCCGCAGGCAGACGGTACGCGTGGCCTCCGCCTGCTCTTCCACTTCCTCGCGCAGGCCCTCGATCTCGATCAGCAGGACGGCGCCCGAATCCAGCGGGTAACCGGCGTGCGTGGCTTCTTCGACGGTGCGCAGCGTCCAGCCATCCAGCATCTCGAGCGCGGCCGGCGTGATGCCTTCGGCTGTGATGGCGACCACCGTATGGGCCGCATCTTCGATGGTGTGAAAGATGGCCAGCATTGTGGCCACCGCTTCCGGCAGTCGCGACAGCTTCACCGTGATTTTTGTCGCGATGCCGAGCGTTCCCTCCGAGCCCACGAAGAAGCCGGTCAGGTCGTAGCCGGCGGCCTCGGGTGCTTTGCCGCCGAACTCGACCACGCGCCCGTCTGCCAGCACCACCTCCAGGCCGGTGACGTGGTTGACGGTCACACCGTAAGCCAGGGTGTGCGGTCCGCCGGAGTTTTCGGCCACGTTGCCGCCGATGGTGCAGGCCTTCTGGCTCGAGGGATCGGGCGCGAAGTAGTAGCCGTGGCGGGCGGTGGTGTTGCTCAGCTCAAGATTGACCACCCCGGGCTCGACCACGGCGCGCTGGTTCTCCAGGTCCACTTCCAGGATGCGGTTCATGCGCGCGAAGCCCAGGATGATGCCGCCGGTGCGCGCGATGGCTCCTCCGCTCAGGCCGGTGCCGGCGCCGCGCGGCACTATGGGCACCTGCGCTTCGCGCGCCAGCTTGACGACCTCAACCACTTGCTGCGTGCTGCGGGGAAACACCACCGCGCGCGGCGTGGAGCGCGCCAGGCCTCCGTCGTATTCGTAAAGCATGAGGTCCTCGGGACGGTCGAGGACGGCGTCACGACCGACGATGGCGCGCAGCCGCTTTGCGACGGAGGAGAATTGCATGGAGCGGAGCCGCTTCCGCGGGGATTGTAGCACCGGGGCGATTTTCGGGCCGGGAGGACTTCCTGTTGTTATTCCGAGCGAAGCGAGGAATCCCTACTCGCGCCGGGCTGTGTGGGTATAGGGATGCTTCGTCCGCCACGGCGGACTCAGCATGACAATGCGCCGGGGACCTGAACTCGACTCGATCAAGCCCGCTCTAGCTCTCCCCGCCGGGCACCTGCTGGGTGATGCAAGCGCGCATCATGCGCACCTCGTCGTCCTTTTCGGTAAGGTCGCGGCGCAGGACGTCGCGCAGGGAGATGAGCGCACTACGCGCAGCCAACGGCCAGAGGCTCATTTGGCCAGACTGCCTGCCGAGCGGCCTTCCGGTTCTAGTTCTTTGTTCCACCGCCGCCGATTAGCCGCCGTCGTTCTTCGGCCAACGCCAGCATTCTCTTGACCTTCCCAATGGCATCCTGGGATCCAAATTTGGTCGCTGTGTAGCGCACGTTGTCTAGAAGATTGTCAACCTCGGCGCTCTCCACAGGCTCATTCAACAGGTTGAGAAAGGCGTCCTCACCACGATGCTCATAGGTTTCGTCGAGTCGCTTGAGCGTCACGAAAGTCTCGTGTCGCAGACGAAGTATGTCTTCGCCGAACTGTGGAAGCCCGAAAACCGATCCGTCGAGGAACTGCACGTACATCGCTCTGATTTCGGCGCGGGCCGGAACGCTATCACGCTCCGCGCCCAGCCGAACGACCGTCGCTCCTCCACCGTGCTTGGCAATAGGCTCAACCTGACCCGGTGCAATGACGTCGGGTGCCAAAAAACACTCGTATTGCCTCACATCACGCTCGATTTGACCGTGAGGATAGAAGACTTCAACCCACAGAACCATAGTCAGGATGGTCTTGTCCGAAATATTTCTGGCGGAAATCCGATCCTCGAAGGAATAGGTCAAAGTATCCGCGTTGATTTGTTCGGACATTGTGACGGTCCCGGTGATGTCGAGCGGACTACCTACAGCGGAGATGTCCTGCAGCTGCACGGTGGTTGTCTGAGCCAAGGACGCCTCACCGGAGAGAAGTACGAGCACGGCGCACAGCAGACTTTGGAGTTCCTTGATCTTCATGGCGAGGTTCCTCCTAAAAACACGCGGCCGGACTGCACCGGCATTCCAAGCCACACACAGGTTTGATGTAACTGGTAACGCTGGTAGTCGTCGGGCCTGTTTCCTTCGTGCATGTGTCGTTCACGGTAATACTGGGTGCACAACAGTCCTTTGTTATGCAACCCGTGTTAGGGTCGTTCTTCTTGGCGCAAGACCCATCACAGAACCAATCCGAAGTTTTCAGAATCGTAACAAACCGCGTACATCCGGCATTTCGCCATTGGCACTCGAGTCTGGTACCTGGGAAGCAGTTTGCGCTCGTTAGCGTTAGTGTTTGGTCCGCCCTTGCAAACGGAACGAGAACAAACAGCAGGGCGTAACAACCGTATCTTAGGCTCATGTGACTCTCCTCGTCGGGAGCCTAGCTGTTTCCTGAGAAAACCGGCTGCAACGCAAAATCTTGTTCTGTGTTCCGATTTCGGAACATAGCCAAGATGTCCCTTACTGTCTGTGAGCAACGACATGTTAGGTGCAATCCGACCAGCCTCGACTCACCGTTGACGGACTGCGCGGGCTCTAGCTCTCCCCGCCGGGCACCTGCTGGGTGATGTAGGCGCGCATCATGCGCACCTCGTCATCTTTTTCCGTCAGGTCGCGCAGCAGGACGTCGCGCAGCGAGATGAGCCCGCACAGCTTGCCGTTCTCGTCGACCACCGGCAGGTGGCGGAAGCCGTGCTCGCGCATGAGGAACATGCACTGCTGGAAGCGCTCGTTGGAGGAGACGGTGTAAGGGCGCGGCGTCATGACTTCCGCCACCTTGGTCAGGCCGGGACTGCGGTTGCCCGCGACCACCCGCTTCATCAGATCGCGCTCGGAGAAGATGCCCACCAGCTCACCCCCGCGCACCACCGCCACCGCGCCGATGTTCTTCTCCACCATCATCTCCACCGCTTTCAATACGGACTGGTCCGCCTCCACGGTGAAGGTAGGACGGTTGCGAATCAGATCTTGAACGGTAGTCATGGCGGCTCCTCCCTCGGGGGGCTGGGCCGGAGCGGCCCCCTTCCGGCCGCTCCGAGGCCGCCCATCATACTACTGCGCGTCAAGGTCGAAGATGTCGAGGATCTTGTACGCGCTGTTGAGGACCATCACCCGCCGGCTCAGGATCACGCGCTCCAGTTCCCGCGGCAGGCTGGTGAGTTCCGATTCGCACACTTGCGGCAGCGGCTGCACTTTCTTCTGCAGGCCGGGCGGCAGAGTGCCGTTCTTTTGCAGGTGCCGCTCGAGGCCCGGTGGCAGCTTCTCGCGCTTGGCCAGTCCTGGCGGCAACCCGGAGGCATGCTGCTCGAAGCAGCTGCGGATCACGCGCCGGTCGCGCGCGCTGAACGCGTACGTGGAGGGGTCATCCTCGTCATAGGACTTCACACCTTGAGCCGCCGGAGCCGAGCCTTGTGCCGCGGCAGCGCTCGAAGAACTGGCCGTGGAAGCGGCGCTGGTCCGGAAGTCCAGGACCGCTTCGGACTCGACGCTGGCTTCCTTCTTGCCGGTGGCCGCGGCCACGCCCGTGCCCGCCGCTGCGCCCACGCCCGCGCCGATGGCAGCTCCCTTACCGCCGCCGGCGATGGCGCCGATAATGGCGCCGGCCGCCGCTCCGCCGCCGATCTTGGTGACGTTGCTCTTGGTGTGCGACTCGCCCTTGATCACGAAGGGCTCGGTGGTAATGTACGACTTCTTCGTCCCCGAACTGACCGAGGTCAGTTCCAGCTCCAGGATGCCGGGATCGGTGAGCCGCCCGGAGCCCTTCACCGCGATCACGCGCCCGGTGACGTCGGCGCCCTTGGGATAAAGCGCGGTGCTGCCGGAAACGATGGGTTGGTCCAGCGTCCCGCGGAAGGTATCGCCCGCTTTCGACTTGCCGCTGCTGAGTTCGTCAATCATGCGGACGGAGATCTGCGCTCCCGCCGGAATCACAGGCGCGGTCGCCGCCGCTTTGGACGTTGTTCTCTTTTTCTTCTGATACGCCATCGCCGCGGGCGTGGCCAGCATGGCGGCGGTCAACAAGATCAGGAACAAGGACAGTTTGCGTTTCATGGTTGCGCTCCTATCTGAACAACACGTTCGCCGTGGAATGATTCGCGGTCGCAGGAGAATGTCGCCTCGGCGCATCGTATCGCCAGACCGATGCGCGTTACAAGGGTAGATGAGCGTTGGCCGCTTCGGGTTGCGTCCCGGAGGTACATGGACGGCCGGGAGCTAGTCCTTTGCGGCCGTCCGCGCTTCTTTTTCCAGGAAGATGAAATAGGAACACGCCCACAAACGCGTGGGAATGGACCCTCGTGGCCGGGCCGTGAGGATGACGTTGTAGTCGTCGGTGACCTCGAGCGAATCCAGCACGGAAGCTTCCGCTTGCGGCTCGACCAGCGCCAGGTAGCTGAGGAAGTCGTACACGTCGCCCAGGCCGGCGTATCCGGCCGCGGCGAAGGAAAGGTCGGTGTCTTCGCCGGCGAAGTGCCAAGCCAGCGAAGCTCCCAAGGCCACGGCGTTTTCGTAAGCGGCTGTGGTGACCACGCCGGGCGGCGGGTTGTCCCACACGATGCGCAGCTTGCGCTCGTCCTCGCGGGTGAATTCGCGCACCTTCAGCGACATGGACTTCGCCGTCGCCTTCCAATCCACGTGCCGCGCCGAGTCCTCCGGCATGTATTCGCGGATGCGATAGAGGTCGTAGCCGCGTCCGCGCACGAACGCTTCGAATTCGCCGGTGATGAGCGGAAGCACTTCGAAGAGCTCGTCCGTGGGCTCGACCGAGGGATACACGATCACCTCGCGCCGGAATGGCACGCGCCGCGTCTTTACCAGGAAGGAAAACGGGAAGCGCGTGGCCAGGCCCAGGCCGTCCTGGCGATAGCGCCCGCGCCGCTCAAAGCGCAATTCGAGGTCCGCGGTCCGCGCCGCGCGCGCCGGCAGATAGGGGAAGTACACCGGCTGCCTCAGGATGCCGCTCTCCACCGCCGCCGTAGTCACGCGGCGCAGCGCCAGGTCCGGCATGCGCAACCACTGCTGCTCCGGCGACCGGTTCCCCGGGAAGGCGAACACCGAGCGCTCCCACCGCCAGTGGTGCTCGGCCTTCTTCAGGCGCGGCGGTACCACGCTCACCGAAAACGAAGGCGCCGTGCGCCGCGTGTTGCGCAGCGTGATGCGCGCCGCCACCGTGCGCCCTGCGAACAGGTGCATGGGCAGCGCGACCTCCAGATTCAGCCCGCGCAGCACGCCCGCCGACGCCACCCCGGACACCAATATCCCGGCCAGCATGGCGGACACGATGATGAACAGCAGATTGTTCCCGGTGTTGAGCCCCGCGATTCCGATCACCAGCGCCATGACGAGGTACACCACACCTTCGCGAGTCACGTCGTAGTCGAAGGCTTCGCGCACACGCTCCAGGGCGACGCGCCGCGCCAGATACGGTACCGAGGTCACCGCCACCAGCCCGGCGATCAGCAAGGCTAGAGACGCCGCTACCGCTGTGGCGAACACGTTGCCCTGCTCGCGGAACACGGTGGAGAACACCGCCGCCGCGAACGCCACCGCCAGCCCGGTGACCGCGATGAAGAAGCGGATCCAGGCTTCGCGCTCGAAACCCGAAAGAATCGACTTGATGGCTGCGAACATCAGTCTTTGCTTTCCGCCTGCTTTTCTCTCTGGGCCGCGGCTTCCTTGTGGAACACGCGCCTGATCCACTCACCGCCCTTATCCTTCGCCTGCTCCAGCTTTCCTGCCAGTTTGGGGTATCGCGCTTTCATCTTCTCGAGCAGGTGGTGCGCCCAGACGTACTCGCTAGAGAGGATGAACAGGCCGATCAGGATCATCAGCACGCCCTGCAGGATGGGCAGAAAGAGTCCCGCGATGCCCACCAGCACGAATCCCCAGCCCAGCACCAGCAGCAGGGCGCGTTTAAGCGCAGCCTTCATCCACTCTCGATTGTGACATGGCCGGCCTCGCGCGGCGCCTCTTTCGCCAGGAATCCCCGCACGGCGCGGTTGAACTGCTCCGGCATCTCTTCGTAGGGCAGGTGGCCCGCGCCTTCCAGCATCACCAGTTCGGACTGCGGGAAATTGCGGCGCAGCGGGGCGATGGAATCCGGCAGCACGACCGGGTCGCGCGTTCCCCACAGGAACAAGGTCGGGATTCCGGCAATGCGCGGCAACTCGGCCGCCAGTTGACCCAGGTCGCGGTTCAGGTGCCGCAGCACTTCCAGCGCGTACTCGGTCATGCCCGGCACGCGGAGCGGCGCGCGGTATCCCTCGAGCGTCCCCGGTGGGATGCGCCGCGGGTCGCCATACTGCCGCCGGAGGAACCAGCTCTTGAGCAGCGGGGCCAGCCAGGGAAACAGAACCGGCAGCAGGGTGCGGCTGGGACCGCTTCCCAGCAGCCGGGAGAGGATCTTGCCATGGCGGGACCAGCGGTTCGCGGGCGCGGCCAGCACCAGCCGCCGGATGGTGTCGCCTCCGCGCCGGACTTCGAGTGCCGCCATCTTCATGGCCAGCGCCCCGCCGTGCGACGTTCCCAGCAGGTCGCATTCCCGGATACCCAGCAGGTCCAGGAAGCGCAGCATGCGCTCCGCCGAGGCGGCAAGCGAACTATCCATCCCGCGCGGGCGTTCCGAGAATCCCACGCCGGGCAAGTCCACGGCCACGACCGTGTTCTGCTGCACCAGCGCGGTGAAGTTCAACCGCCAGGAGAACGAATACCCCATGAGCCCGTGGATCAGGACCAACACCGGCCCCTCGCCGCCGTGCAGGTAGCGCACGCGGATGCCGTCCACGGTCGCGAAGCGCTCCTCGACCGGGGCGGAAATCAAGGGTGGTTTGGGCTCAGGCATCTTTCCTCGAGCAGCGGGCAACGCCAATCCCCTGCCCTGCGTCCAAATCAGTATCGCCTCTGTTGCTTCTGTTGGCGGGGAGTCCTGAAACGCCTCTCTCGGGCTCCCCGCCTTTCTTTATTTCTGGATAGCGGAAGCTGCTTTGGCCTTCCGCAAGGCCTTCTTCAGCACTCGCATGCCGCGGTCCACGTGCTTCTCTTCCAGCAGGAAGGGAGGCAGGAAGCGCAGCACAACCTCCTGCGTGCTGTTGAACAGGATGCCTTCGGCCAGCGCCGCCTCCACGACCGGCCGCGCCGGCACGCTCAGCTCCAGCGCCTGGATCAGCCCCATGCCGCGCGCCTCGCGGCACACCGGCGATTTCGCAGCGAGTTCCCGCAACTGTTCTCCCAGGTACGCGCCCACGCGCGTCACGCGCTCCAGCAGTCCTTCATCGTCGAGAATGGCAAAGTACTCCAGCGCCACCCGGCAGGCCAAAGGGCCGCCGCCGAAGGTGGTGCCGTGCGCGCCCGGCGCGATGGCCTGCGCCAGTTCTTCCGTGGCCAGAAAAGCTCCCAGCGGCAACCCGGCGGCGATGGGCTTGGCGATCGCCACCACGTCCGGCGTCACCCCGTAGTGCTGATACGCGAACATGTGTCCGGTGCGCCCCAACCCGCACTGGATCTCATCCAGGACCAGCAACGCGCCGTGGCGGTCGGCCGCCGTGCGCGCCTCGGCAAGGAATTCGAGCGAGCACATGCGGATGCCGCCTTCGCCCTGAATCGGTTCCAGCACGACGGCGCACGTGCTGTCATCGACCGCCCCTTGCAGTCCGGCGAGGTCATTCAGCTTCACAAAGCGCACGCCGGGCAGCAGCGGCTCGAACGACTTGCGATGCTTCTCCTGCCCGGTGAGTGAGAGCGAGCCGAACGTCCGCCCGTGATAGGAACCCTCCAGCGCGACGATGGCGGACTTGGCCTCGCCGCCGCGCTGGTGTCCCCAGGCGCGGGCCAGCTTCAGCGCGCCCTCAATGGCCTCGGTGCCGCTGTTGGAGAAGAACGCCCGCCCCAGTCCGGAAAGCGCGCACAGCTTCTCCGCCAGCGGTCCCTGGTACTCGTGATAGTAGAGATTGGAGGTATGCAGCACGCGCGCCGCCTGCTGGCGGATGGCGCGCACGATGCGCGGGTGGGCATGGCCCAGCGCGTTCACTCCCAGCCCGCCGACAAAATCCAGATACCTGCGCCCCTCGACGTCGTAGACGAACACACCCTTGCCGCGTTCGATGGCGATGGGATACCGCAGGTACGTAGGCAGCAGGTACCGCTGCTCGAGGCCGACAATCTCTTCGAAGCGACTCATGGTGGGGCTCGGGTGGAGCAGGCCTGCGTATCAAGTCTTACACAACGAGGGCGGCTTTAGCCGCCGAGGTACGTTGCTTTCCGCTTTCCGCTTTCCGCTCTTGGCTCTTAGCTTTTGGCTCTTGGCCTACTGCTTATCGCTTATTGCTTATTGCCGATGCTGCTTCCTGCCTCCTGCCACCAGCTAGACCGCCGTCGCTCCCTGCGACTCCAGCACCTGCTGGACTTTCTCCAGCAAAGCCGAGGGGGTGAAGGGCTTGTGCAGGAAGGCCGCACCCGGGCCCAGCGTGCCCTGCTCGACGATGGCACTCGGGGCGTAGCCGGAGATATAGAGCACCTTCATGGCCGGACGCAGCGGGCTCAACCGGCGCGCCACTTCCGGTCCGCTTTGCCCGGGCATGACCACGTCGGTGAGCAACAAGTGGATCTCGCCCGAGTGTTCGCGGCAAACGCGCTCAGCCTGCTCTCCGCTCCCAGCTTCCAGCACCGTGTATCCGCTGCTTCGCAGGACGCGTACCGCCAGTTGGCGCAGCCCGAGGTCATCCTCCAGCAGCAGGATGGTCTCCGTGCCCCGCGCCGTGGGCTCCACCCGAACCGTCGCGGCGGCGGCGGCCGTGGGCTGCACGGCTCGCGGCAGATAGATCTTGAAGGTCGAGCCCCGGCCCGGCTCGCTGTACACGGTGATGTAGCCGCCGCTCTGCTTCACGATGCCGTACACCGTCGAAAGACCCAGGCCCGTGCCCCGGCCCAGCTCTTTGGTGGTGAAGAAGGGCTCGAAGATATGCGCCTGCGTCTGGGCGTCCATGCCCACGCCGGTATCGGTGACCGCCAGCATGGCGTAGGGTCCGGGGCGAGCGCCCATGTGCTCGCGGGCGTAGGCATCGTCCAGCTCCACGTTGCGCGTTTCGAAAATCAGCTTGCCGCCATCCGGCATGGCGTCGCGCGCGTTCACCGCCAGGTTCATGATCACCTGTTCCACCTGTCCCGGGTCGGCCTGTACCTGTCCCAGGTCGGGCGCGGTTTTCGTGACCAGCTCGATGTCTTCGCCGATCACCCGCCGCAGCATGCGGTCCATGCCGGTCACCACCGAGTTCAGGTCCAGCACTTTGGGCTTGAGCACCTGGCGGCGACTGAAGGCCAGCAGTTGCCGGGTCAGTGCCGCCGCGCGCTGGGCGGCATCCTCGATCTGTCTTACTTCGGCGGCCAGTTCGGCGTTGTCCTTCAGCCTCTCGGCCAGGAGCTGGCCGTAGCCCTGGATCACGGTCAGCAGGTTGTTGAAGTCGTGCGCGATTCCGCCCGCCAGCGTGCCCACGGCCTCCATCTTCTGCGCCTGGCGGAGTTGGGCCTCCATGAGCTTGGCTTCGGTCACGTCCACCATCAGCCCATGCAGGGTGGGGTTGCCGTCGGCGTTGCGAACCACGATGCCGGTGTCGCGGAACCACAGCGTGCGCCCGTCGCGGGTGAACATCCGGTACTCGCACTCGAAGCGCCCGGTCTCCAGCGCTTTGCTCTCCGCCGCGCGTGCCGGGCCCAGATCTTCCGGGTGGCATTGTTTGCCGAACAAGGTCGGATCTGCCAGCCATTCCTTCGGGGTAATGCCCAGCAGCGACTCGATCTGCGGGCTGACGTAATGCCAGGGCGCATCCGCACCCAGTTCTAAAATGTAGGTGATGGCGGTGAGCTGTTCCACCAGGGTGCGGAAGCGGGCCTCAGCCGCGCGCAGCGATTCCTCCGCCTGCAGTCGCTGGGTCACGTCCTGGGCCATGACCAGCCGCGCCCGGCGGCCACCAAAGTTCACCGTCTGGGCGTGCACCTCCACGTCCAGGATGCTGCCGTCCTTGCGCCGGTGGCGCCCCTGGATCTGCGTCCTCTGTTCCGCCGGCTTCTTCAGCCACTCCATCAGTTTGGGGACGTCCTCCGGCGGGCGCATTTCGGTGATGTTCATGTTCAGGTATTCGTCGCGCGTGTACCCGTAGCGTTCGACGGCGGCGGCGTTCACCTCCAGGAAGCGCAGCGTATGCGGGTCATAGAGCCACATGGCCTGGGGATGATGCTGGAACAGGGCGCGGAATTGGGCCTCGGCCTGGCGCAGCATCCCCAGCGCCCGGCGCTGCCGGTCTTGGGTGATGGCCAGCCGCGCGCTGTAGCAGAGGAACGAGGCGGTCACGATGGTCATGGCCAGCACCGTCTGGCGGACGGCGATGCCCAGCGCCGTGGCCAGCACCACCATCGGCGCCAGCGTGGGCAGGATGGCTTGCAGCCGGCTCTCTTCCGTGGGCCGGGGGGCTCCCAGCCCTTCGGGCTCCGGCTTCCAGGTGGCCGCCACCACCGCCGCCAGCGCGTAGGGCAGGCTGTAGGAGAGGTCGTACCACGTCCCGGTGCGGATGCGCTCCGTCACCAGTCCGTAGGTGTAGGCCACCTCTCCCACCGCGTAGGTGAAAAGGACCACGCCCATGCGTCCCAGCAGCGTGCGCTGCGTGGGGCTGGTGGCAAACGCGGAGCGCAGCAGGAACCCGGCCGCCAGCAGCACCGAGATCACGTCGTACAGGTTCCCCACTCCGAGGCTGAACAGCAACATGCGCTGCTCCACCGTGGTCCCCAGGTAGAAGAAGAAGTACAGGTAGACCGCCGAGGCCACAATGGCTACCTGGGCGAAGTCCAGGGTTCGTACCCAGTCCACACCGCGTGGGCTGGCTTCATCCTGCTGTTGCAGGACCAGCGCCGCCACCATGGGCAGGTAGGAGGCCAGGTACGGGATGTCGGTGGGCGAGAGCGGCGGAATGTCGCGGTGCAGAACGTTCTCGTAGTAAAGAAAAATCGCCTGCCCGATCGTCCACAGGAAGTAGCCGCCGGACATCAACTGCCAGAACTGGCGCGGGTACCCGGTCCGCCGCCGCGCGGCCACGTAACACGCCACGGCCGCCAGGCCGCTGGCCGTCGCCTGGGTGGCATTGGAGAGCAGGCTCCCCGCCGGAGAGGTCCCCAGCCAAATGAAGCTGGCGCAATGCACCGCGATGACCAGGACCGCTAGCGCGACAATGACCCAGGAGGCACGCATGCATGGCCCGCCGCCGAGAATCCGTCCAGCGGGAATTGGTTGGGCATTCTAGACTATCGGTCGCTCGTAACCTACCCGTGGGCTCATACCACTTCTCGCTCTTGGTGCTTAAGTGAAGGTTAGCCGACTAGAGGCCTGCTTGACGCTCGAGCAACGCTTTCTCGCGCTAGAATCACGGAAACCAATGGCGGTTGACGTCACGTGGGAGCGAAGAACGCCATCAAGGGCCTGACTCCCAATCCGAACCGAGCCTTTGTCGAGCGATGGGTTCCTCACATCGTGCTCTTCATCGTAATGTATAGTCTGATTGCGATTGGCTTGTCTCATGCGGTGGCCGGGATCATTGCGCTCAGTA